>JAPLBI010000073.1 GCA_026392815.1 Actinomycetota bacterium | reverse complement strand
AACATGGCAACAGGTACAGTTAAGTGGTTCAACTCTGAAAAGGGTTTCGGTTTCATTGCAGTTGATGGTGGCGGACAAGATGTATTCGTTCACTACTCAGCAATCCAAGGAAACGGTTACAAGTCCCTTGAAGAGGGTCAGTCAGTTTCATTCGAGGTCGTACAGGGTCCAAAGGGTCCTCAGGCCGATGCAGTGAACGCTAACTAATAACACTTAGTTTACTAAAATCCCCCATCGCGAAAGCGGTGGGGGATTTTTTTAATTATTTCTTAGGAAGCGGTGGAATCTCACCGTTCTTAGCAAGCGCTGCAGCAACTGCCTTAGCCGGTGATAAATCCTTTCCAGCTTTCCAGGCATCTAAATATTTCCACGGCGCAACTACTCCGCGACGTACCCACCAGATATTTGGTTGAGTCTCTGTTGGTGTTGGCCAAGAGATTCCAAAGTGAAGATGTGGTGATGTGCCACGTGCACTTCCGGTTGAACCAACTCTTCCCAGAATTTGCCCAGCTTTCACAGTAAGGCCCGGTTGAATCGATGCGACAACCGAAGTTAAATGCGAGCCGTAATAACGAACTCCATCAACGCCGATTACAGAAACATATAAACCACCGCGGTCGATTCCGAGATTTGTTTTGCCGCTCCAGTTATCAACGCGATTAACTTCATCGATGACGCCATTTACTGGTGAGACAAATTTGCAGCCTTTCTTCGCCTCAATGTCATTTGCCGCATAGTCGTGATGGGCCTTTACATATTTAACCGCACAATCGGCAACTGGGAAAATGTAATTTGGCGCAGCGTTTGCTGGGGCGGCAGAGATAAAGACCATCGCTAGCGCAATCAGTAACTTCAATTTAAAGCCTTTCGATCAAGTCGCGCTGTTACCGCCATATGCGGAACAGTTAAAGCCCAAACGACAACGAGTGATACCCATAAGAATTGATCATCTAGCGAGTCACCGCGAAGCAGAACTATCAACGCTGCGATGACAAAGGTGCCAACGAGCGCTGGAGTACCTGGCAATACTGCACGAATAAATGCGCGTTTAGCGCTGCCTTTGGTAAACGCCTCCTGTGAAGATGGCAGAGTCAAAGTCAATCGCGCTGTGTGGCGCATGGCATGCCAGCATCCGAAATAAACTGCAAAGGCAACCAATGGTGGCGCGGTAACTGCCAATAGATAGAGCAGAACTAAATCAATCGCTTCACCATCGCGGCGGCGTTGTACTAAGCGAAGAAGAGCGAATGCGGTTATCAGCATTACCCAAAGCATGAGGTCGTTATTTAAACCTTGGTGCCAATCGATCAGCGCCGGGTTTACCTTTTCAAGTGCCGAAGTGCTCTTATCGCTAACTAAAGGAATAACTACAGGAAGGGTTCCGGCAGCGGCTGCATATAGATACTTTTGGAAGCGCTTCGTCTCTTCGCTACGGCGATCAATCTCTGAGATAAATGCCGCATCACCAATGCCAAAGTGCACCGCGCTCATTATTACAACCAGAATGAAGCCGACCACGTTCCAGGTGAGGATTGCGATGACGGCGATTACCGCAACTGCCACGTATAAAGTTATGAAGAGCGCCATCTTCTTAAAACTGCTGCGCGGCAAGGTGACCAAATGATCAAGCGCTCCATGTGGAATTCCTATCGCCAAGGCGATGAGAGCGATGACAACCTGCCAGGTAATCTCTGACTCTTCAATAATTCGCGCAAAGGCGAAAGAGAGCACGATGGCGACACCCACGGCGTAACGCGAGTATTTGCGAACCGTAAGAAGAAGGTCGAGCTCTATTTCACGCATCGTCGGCCCCTTCCTGTGAGTTATATCTGTAACACTACCAAAGCGTGCCCCACGATTTCGGTTTCTACATGAGAAGATCTACCCGTGCAAAAGTGGAGTTACATGGCGATGCTCATCTTTACTGTTTGCGGATCCTTCTGGTTAGAGATCGCGCTTAAAGTTGGTGTTCTTCGCCGAATTAAAAGAGTAATCCTCAGCGTTCTCCCAATTAGTTCCTTATTTTTACTTTGGGATGCATATGCAATTTCAAAGGGACACTGGTTCTTTGATCGCGATCAGATGCTCGGCATCGTTGGTCCACTAAACATTCCACTTGAGGAGTACCTCTTCTTTATCGTTATTCCGATGGCTGCAATCATGACTATTGAAGGTGTAACAACGGTGAAACCTCACTGGCGCAAAGATGAGTTCGGTAAATGAACTACAGCGATATTGCGATAACCGCCTTTGCCGTTGCAGTAATGGCCGATCTCTTCCTCTTCAAAAACTCACTTCTTACCCGTCCAGCATTCTGGACAAGCTATGCAATCATCCTGCCCTTCCAATTCTTAACAAATTGGTGGCTAACATCGCGCAACATCGTTATGTATAGCCCTGATGCCATCGTTGGTCTTCGCATCTTCTCCGCACCTGCAGAAGATCTGCTCTTCGGATTCGCACTCCTTCTTGGAACTATGGATATGTGGGAGTTCTGGGGGCGTCGCGGCATGCAACAAGATCCTCGCCCGAATAAGAAAAATAAGAACGAGCCAATTAATTGAGTCAAATTGGATTTCTCTTTGATCTAGATGGCACCTTGGTTGATTCCCAAGAAGCAGTCATGAACTCTTGGATCACTATGGCCAATGAGGCGGGGATTCCATTGCAAGCACTTGCCGGCCATCACGGTGTTCCGGCCGAACAAACTTTGAGAAAAGTCTTGGCCGATCGCGAAGAAGCTGAAATTCAAAGGTGGATTCGCCGCGTTACCGATCTAGAAATTGCAGATATCGATGGAGTACATGCCGTACCAGGTGCACTAGAACTACTTGCCGAACTAAATGATCGCGAGATACCTTGGACGATCGTTACCTCATGCACTACTGATTTAGCAATTGCTCGCACCCGTGCAGGAAAGATTCCGATGCCTGCTAATTCAGTCACCTTTGATCAAGTAACTCGCGGAAAACCTTTCCCTGAACCATTTATTCTCGGCGCTGAAAGATTGGGTCTACCAACAAATATTTGCTGGGCGATTGAAGATGCACCTGGTGGCGTTACATCTGCAAAAGGCGCTGGTTGCACTGTTGCTGGCGTACTAACAACCCATACCCGCGAAGAACTGCCGCATGCAGATCATCATTTAGAACACTTAAATGAACTACTCGGCAAAGCCGGCCTCTAAGTACAGTAAAGTTCGCGTTAACCCCACTAGGGACGGTAGCTCAGTTGGTTAGAGCCCCGAACTCATAATTCGGTCGTCGTCGGTTCAAGTCCGACCCGTCCCACCAGAATTAGATCCTGCAGCTAAGCGATTGAGATTTTCTCGCGAACGCTTGGGTGCTCAGCGGTAGAAGAGCGTTCCACTAACTCGGGCTGGAAAAGTACATGTTGATGGATATGGGTATCCGGTAGTTCACATTCTTGGATTACCAACTCAGTTGCGGTGTAGCCAAGTTGGTAGCCATCCTGTGCAACAGTTGTGAGCGGCACTAAGGCGTTAGGCGCTAGTTCGATATCGTCAAAGCCCATAACCGAGATATCTTCTGGAATCTTTATTCCAGCTTCAATTAGACCGCGCATAAAACCAAGTGCGATCAAGTCGTTGCCGCAGAAGACGGCGGAGGATTTAGATTTAGAGTCAAGAAACTTCTTTGCACCTAACTCTCCCCCATGTGTTGTGGGAGAAGGAATTTCAATAAAACTAAGGTTGGCGCCCATTTCATCTGCCGCTTGCTTTGCGCCTTCGCCTCTTTCGATAAATTGATTAATAGTATTTTCGTAAACATAAGTAATGTCGCGATGCCCTAGGTCTACTAAGTGCCCAATCGCGACGTGACCGCCTCTTATGCCATCAACTTTGGCAGAACAATGGACATCGAAGTAACGATTGGTATCAATCAAGGTGACTGCGATGTTATTTGACCGCAAGAAATCAAGGTTGTCAGTTTTGCCACGGGTAGGCCAGATCATGATGCCTTGCACGTTTTGTCCAGCTAAAGTTTGGATGTACTTACGCTCTTTCTCATGCGAGTGATCGTGGTTGCATAAGAATAAGGAGTAGCCATTTTGGTTTGCGGCATCCTCTGCCCCACGCGCGATCTCAGTGAAGAGCGGGTTTGAAACATCCGGCAACAAAAGAGCAAGGGTCTTTGAATTTGATGAATGAATCTTTTTTGCAAAGCTACTCGAAACAAATCCAAGTTCATCCATCGCCTGCTGCACTTTTACCAAGGTAGCTGGGGCAACAATTTCGGGGCGGTTAAGAACATTGGAGACAGTTCCGATTGAGACTCGGGCCCTGCGTGCTACGTGGCGGACGCTAACTGTCATGTGGGAATTTTTCGCCCTACGGGGTGATAAGTCAAGGAATGGCTATTTTTACGCATGGATCTGACCCCACAATTCGTTGCATCGTTGAACAGTTCAAAATTGAACCTAACTTTGAACGTTTCAATCCTACGTTTTTATAACAAAAATTTTTTCTTTAATTGCTAGTTATTGAACAATTTGTGCAGTAATTTGACTATGCATTTGGAAATCAACTTGAAGAGAAAGGGCGACAATGCGCGCAACTAAACGTAAGTTTATTGCAGTTGCTTCTGCAACTCTCGTGGCAGTAAGCGGAACAATTTCATTGAACTCCGCGTCAGCAGCAATAACCCCCTCGTTCTGTCCAAGATTTACCGGAACTTTAACGGTTCTATCAACTGTAATTTTGGAGAAGCCAGATGGATTAGTCGAGCAAGAAATTGCCGATAAATTCATGAAGGCTTGCCCAAAGACACAAATTAAGTTTATTGGTGTTCCAGCAAACGATTTGGTAACGAAGTTAACTGCAATGGCCATTGCTGGCAACGTTCCAGATATGTATGCATCCGATGCTGTTAATACAGTAAAGATGGCAGCTCTTAAGATTCCTCTGGAACTCCGCGCTGCTCTAGGTCAAGATTACATAGATGGTTTTGCTAAGGAAAATGTTGGCGAAATGACTATTGGCGGAAAAATTTATTCTGCTCCTTGGTTTAGCATTCCAAAGTTTGTAAGGCGCTTACTAAAGATACTGACGGCGATGGAAAGATCGATCAGTATGGTTGGGCGATGGTTGGTACCGATAATGGTTCTGGTCAAGGTCGCTTCAACGTAATTGCGCGCAACATGGGCGCAACTGATCTTGGTAAGAACGCAGCTGGTAAATATGTTGCGGGACAAGACTCAGATGGATGGAAGGCAGCACTTAAGCTTTACAAGGATGCAGTTGATGTTGGTTGCGTTCCTCCAGGACAGTTCCAGACTGGATACCCAGAAGCATCAGTACAGATTGGTAAGGGACAAGCAGCGATGATGATCACTGGCCCTCACACAATCGGTGTTGCTTTGACAGCTAACCCAGCAGCTAAAGGTAAGTTGGCCGGAGCGCCAATTCCTGCAGCAGCCGGAGTTTCTGCAACTACTAGCTTGAACCAGTCAGGTTATGCGATTGCTCGACGAAGCACGCACCGTGCCGCTGCTATTGCGTATTTGAAATTCCTTTTAAATAAGGAAAATCAACTTCGCATTAACGACGTCACCTACCGCATTCCTTCTCGTTTGGATGCACAGGCTGATCCACAAGTTAACTCAGAAATGAGCCTTGGCTTTGTGAAGGCGGGAGAAGGCAAAGTCTTCTCTAACCCACAAATTCCTTGGTACAACTCAATCGCCATACTCTCATCTCCTGCCTATCAGGCGGCGATAAAGGGTGATAAGACGATTGATCAGATCGCTAAAGAACAGGCTGAAAAGGCGCGAAAGATTATCGCTGATAACGGGTAACCGTCTGTCTGTAAATTGAGGGAATGTGACATCGGGAAGAGAAGAAATTCTCTTCCCGATGTCACTCTTTCAGCACATTAAATTTTCTTAAGAGAGGGAATATGAAAAGCGCATTTAAAAAGCGGGAAAGTCGTTCCGGCTACTTCTTCACTTTGCCCACTCTTTTAATTGTTTTCTCTTTGATTATTTACCCACTGGGCTATGCCATCTTCATCAGCATGCAACGTACCAACCTCATCAGTGAATGGAAGTTTGTTGGTGCCCGATATTACGCTGAGCTGCTCACCGATGCAGAATTTATAAACTCGCTAAAGATCAGCTTAATCTTCGCTTTCTTTGTAGTAGTTGGCAATTTTGTGGTCGGCCTTCTACTGGCTGTAATTTTGAATCAGAATCTAAAATTTGCTACAACTTTTAAAATTATCTTGATGCTTCCTTGGCTTCTACCCGAGGTTGTCGTTGCGCTTATCTGGAAGTGGCTCTTTAACCCAACATATGGTCTGATCAATTACATTTTAAACACCGTGGGTCTGATTGATTCCGATGTTTCCTGGTTCGATTCGAGCACTTCTGCCCTTGCCGGAGTTATCTTTGTTGCTACCTGGAAGGGTTATCCAATCGTCATGATCATGATGTTGGCTGGCATGAAGAACATCCCTTCAGAGCGTTACGAGGCTGCTGCAATTGATGGCGCTACTCGTATCCAGCAGTTCAGACATATAACTCTTCCCGGCTTGCGCCCAATATTTTTAGTTACCTGCATCCTTGAAACTGCTTGGTGGTTTAAGCACTTCACGGTGATTTGGTTGATGACTTCTGGTGGACCTGCCGGCGCAACCAAGGTTGTATCTATCAGTATCTATCAGCAGGCCTTTGGAGACTTCAACTTCGGCAAAGCAGCTGCTGAATCGGTAATTATCTTGACTATTCTCCTCGCGGCAAGTTACTTCTACTCAAGGGCGATTCGCAATGACAATGATTAAAGAGACGATGGCCAACGAGAAGAAGTACGGGCTAATGAGCGATGTAAAAGTCGCTCGCAAGATCACCAACCTCACAAGTTACAGCGTTCTTTTCTTCTTCTCTGCTCTCATCCTCTTTCCAATACTTTGGATTATTTCCACATCTCTAAAGAATGAAGAAGACCTCTTCTCACTTCCTCCTCAGATTATTCCTGAGAATCCAACGCTTCATGCTTTCAAGCAAGTTTGGATTGATCACCCATTCTTGGCTTACTTCCGCAACTCGCTGATAGTCGTTAGCGCCGCAACCTTCATCTCCGTTACATTCTCGGCATTTGCGGCTTATGGGCTATCAAGATTTAGATTTAGAGGCCACGGAACATTTATGGCTTTTCTGCTCGCTAGCCAGCTATTCCCATCGATTATGTTGTTGATTCCTTTCTACAAGATCTATATGACCTTCGGTTTGATTAACACCCACGCGGCGCTAATCATTACCTATGTCTCATTTACCATCCCATTCTGCACTTGGATGATGCGTGGTTACTTCGACGGAATTTCCAAGGATCTAGATCTTGCGGCACAGATCGATGGCGCTGGACGTTTTAGAATCTTCCGCAGCGTGATTCTTCCGCTCTCCTGGCCAGGACTTGCTGCAACAACTATCTATTCATTTATCTCTGGCTGGAACGAGTACATATTTGCACTAGTTCTAACCCAAGATGAAGAGATGAAGACAGTGCCGGTTGGCATTGGTCAGCTAGTTGGCGAATACAGAATCGACTGGGCGCAGTTAATGGCAGCATCGTTATATGCGCTAATTCCGCTAACAATCATCTTTATCTTCTTCAATAGATACTTCATTAGCGGCCTGTCAGCCGGAGCGGTTAAAGAGTAAGTCTTACCACTCTGCAAGCGATCCATCGTGGTGTGTCCAGTCAGGATTACGCCAACGATGACCGTTTTCAGCGGCCTTACGAACCTCTGCTTCATCTACTTCAATTCCTAAACCTGGCTTAGTCATAAGCTCGATATAACCATCTGGTGCATCAAAGACGGAGTAGTCAACTAAATACTTCATTAGCGATCCGTTATTGCCGCGACCAAGGCCAAGAACTTGTTCTTGAATCAAGAAGTTCGGGGTAGCAAAATCTAATTGCAGGCATGCTGCTAAGGCGATCGGTCCAAGTGGGCAGTGCGGAGCAACGGCGACATCGTAAGTTTCAGCCATTGTTGCAATTCTGCGACATTCAGAGATACCACCTGCATGGCTTAAATCAGGCTGAGCAACGGCGATTCCAGAGCGAAGTACATCTTTATAATCTTTTCGATCGAAGAGGCGCTCTCCGGTCGCAATCGGGGTAGATGTAGAAGCCACGATCAAATCAAACTTGTCAGAAAATTCAGGCAAGACAGGTTCTTCAATGAATAAAAGATTCAATGGCTCTAGGTACGGGAAGACTCTACGAGCCATAGCCAGGCTAAAGCGGCCATGGAAATCAAGTGCGATATCGATTTTATCGCCGACATGTTCTCTAACTGCAGTAACGCGAGCAACGATGTTCTTTAGCTCTTGCGCAGTATCGATATGTTCTAAGCCATCAGAAGGCGCAAATTTAAGTGCGGTTAAGCCTCGCGCTAATTGAGTATCAGCATTAGCCAAGATCTCTTTAATATCTTCGGCGATTGGATTGTGGGTATATCCATCTTTTCCACCAACTCCACCAACATGGCCATAAATCCAAGTAATTGATATACAGGTACGCCGAGAGCTTTACCTTTTATATCCCAGAGCGCTTGATCAATGCCTGAGATGGCTGAATCCATGATTGCGCCACCACGATAGAAGGAGCCCTTCTTCATTCTCTGCCAGTGACGTTCGATCTGGAATGGATCTTTACCAATTACATGGTCCATTAATTCGTCGACTGCTGTGGCTACGGTGAGCGCCTTGCCCTCAAGTACAGGCTCGCCCCAACCGGAAATACCTTCATCGGTTTCAATCTTCAGAAAGAGCCAGCGGTGGGCAACGAAAAACAATTCGAACTTAGTAACTTTCAAGATAGCCCCCAGTATTTTTAATTAAGTAATTTCTGAAGTCTAATCTTGGCAATAACCTTAATCAAGCAAATCTAGCAATTACTTTCTTGGTATTTGAACAGCGTTCAATAAATTCATCGTTAGAAATTTTTGGATCATAAAGTGAATTACCGATACCAACTGCTAGCGCACCTGATTGAACAAGTTCAAAGGTATCTTCAACAGAAACCCCACCGACTGGAATTAAGTGTGAATCTTTTGGTGAAACTGATTGCAGCGCTTTCATAAATGGAACGCCTAGGTTAGAGAACGGGAATAACTTCATGGTTCTGACGCCATGCTTATAGGCTTCAAAGAACTCTGAAGAAGTTGCTACTCCCGGTATAGGGATTAATCCGAGTTTCTGGGCAGCTGAGACAACTTCTAAATCAAGGTTAGGGCTGATACAAATTTCAGCACCTGCCTTGGCAATCTTTTCTACATCGCCGACTCTTAACACAGTACCTGCACCAACGGTGATATCTGGCGAAAGATGGCCACGTAGGGCTTTAATACTTAAAAAGGCATCGGGACTATTAAGTGGAACTTCGATAACTTTAACGCCGGCAGATACGAGAAGGTCTCCCACCTCCAAGACTTTATCTGGAGTTACTCCCCTAAGAATTGCGATGATTGGAGCAGATTTCAGATTGCTAAAGAGTTGCTCGGATTTATTCATGATTTACTCTCCACCTTTTTCGCTAGCGCTACGAAGTAACTTATTAGTTGTCCACTATTTTCTACGGTTGCTTTAATCCCAAAGTGCGAAAGCGCAAATATATAGATTTCGGCGAGAGAATCAGATACGACGATCTTGGCCTCATTTGACCGACACCAACTCTTTGCAGACTTGATTTCGGCTCCGATTAATAGCCCAGAGAGGTACTCCCGCGATGCATCTTCAGTCTTGCCTTGTAACCAGTTGGCGCGGATTGCAAATAAGTCATGCGTTAAGTCAGAAGCTTGTGCGTTAAGGCCTTCTACGAAATCTCTGGAGGCTACTAATTTCGCTGATGAATCAGTTGCCTTGGAAAGAGTGCTGTGATTTCTC
>JAPLBI010000179.1:7602-10088 GCA_026392815.1 Actinomycetota bacterium | reverse complement strand
TGATGAAGTTAATGAACACCTAGAAGGCGAAGGCCGACTAGAAGATGCCGAACACCGCGCTGAAGTAGATGGCCAAGTTCGCACGTCAATCAAATCTGATTTCTTGCTCGATGCCATTGTTAAGGCTGAAGAAGTTCAAGTAAATGAAATTGAATTAACTGAATATCTAATCCGCACATCACAGCGTTACGGAATGCCACCAGAGCAATTCGCAAAGCAACTGCAGGATGCAGGTCAGATTTCACAACTAGTTGCTGAGGTATCTCGCACGAAGGCTTTGGCTGGAGTTCTGGGTCGCGTTAACGTTGTCGACAAATCAGGCAAGAAGGTTGATCTCGAGGCGCTTCGCCCACAGACACCACCCGCTGCACCTATTGATTCAGAGGAATAACCACCACTAAAGTCGACGGTCTTATGCGTCAACTTAAGTTCTTTGTAACGCTATTTGTTCTGCTTTTCTCAACTCTCTACCCGGTTGCGATTTCATCAGCGGAAGAGTTAGAGACAACGACCGTTGAAGAGATTGCACCACAGGCAAGAGTCATACCTCCGGTCATGGTCAACCCGCTTAAGGCGAAGACGATCAAAGTAAAAAATGGGCGAGTAGTTGTCTTTAGAGTTGAAAATCCAGAGATCTGGCGAGGCAAAGTCATTAACTCATCAATTGCCAAATTTGTTCCAGGTGGCCTGCAATCAACCTATGAAACCAATCCATCGCTTACCATTCTGAAAAAAGGTAAAACTTCGGTATCGCTGACCGATGGCAAGAAGACCTACCTGCTCAAGCTCACCGTTTCGTAACCAATCTCCTCTGCCCTGAGCGAACAAGGGGAGATTTGCACCCTTTTTGCGATATTTGGGAAGCATTTCGCCTCAGGCATTGTTAAGGTCTCTACATATAAAAGTTGTTATCAATCAGGAGGATTACGTGGATTATCAAGACCCACAGTCGACAGGATTAAACATCCAAGCATCAGCCAAGAGCGGCAATGCGCTAGATGAAAATATCTACAACCGCCTTTTGCGTGAACGTATCATCTTCCTTGCTGGCGAATTCCGCGACGAGATGGCCAATGCAATCTGCGCACAGATGCTTTTGCTAGCCGCCGAAGATTCTGAGAAAGATATCTACCTTTACATCAACTCACCTGGTGGTTCTGTAACAGCAGGTATGGCGATCTACGACACCATGCATTACATCAAGAACGATGTAGCAACGGTTGCAATGGGAATGGCTGCATCAATGGGTCAATTCATTCTTACTGCAGGTGCTCCTGGAAAACGCTTTGCAACCCCAAATGCCCGCATCTTGATGCACCAGCCACTGGGTGGCATCGGCGGTACTGCAACAGATATTCGTATTCAGGCAGAACAAATGGCAATTACCAAGCAGACAATGTCAGAGCTAAATGCCAAGCACACTGGTCAGCCTCTAGAAAAGATCATCGCTGATTCAGATCGCGATAACTGGTTCAACGCCAAGGATGCGCTCGCATACGGCTTTATCGATCACATCGCTACAAATGATGGACAAGTTGCGGGAGGCAAGAAGTAATGAAACATATCCAAGAAATTACCAACCGCTACGTTCTTCCAACAATTGAAGAAAAGACTGCATACGGTTACAAGCGCCTTGATCCTTATACAAAGTTATTCGAAGAGCGCATCATCTTCTTGGGTCAGCCAATTGATGACACCGTTGCTAACGATGTAATGGCCCAGTTGCTAACTCTTGAATCAATGGATCCAGATCGCGATATCTCGATCTACATCAACTCACCTGGTGGATCATTTACAGCGCTAACTGCAATTTATGACACTATGCAATTTGTTCGCCCAGACATCACAACAATTTGTCTAGGACAAGCAGCATCAGCTGCTGCGATCATCCTTGCCGGTGGAACAAAGGGCAAGCGCTACGGACTAGAACATTCTCGAATCCTTATCCACCAACCTTCATCTGAGGGCGGGGGACAGGCTTCAGATATCGAAATCCAAGCACGCGAGATCATGCGTATGCGCGGACTTCTCGAAACAATGCTCGCAAAGCATTCAAACAAGAGCATTGAAGAAATCGAGAAAGATATCGAGCGCGACAAGATTCTTACTGCAGCAGAAGCAGTTGAATACGGAATTATCGATAGGGTTATGTCTTCACGTAAGGCGAAGCCTTCCGCATAATTCTTAATTAATTCTCTCAATAAAGGGGCGTCGGTTTAGAGATGTTGAAAAAATATTTCGAACCCGGCGCTCTTTTTTCTTATAAGGCTTATAGAAACCTGCTTATCTCAAACGTTCTTACCGTTATCGCAATGTCTGCATTTCCGATCGCACTAGCCGTAACCGTTCTCGATGCCGGTGGATCTGCTTCAACTCTTGGATTAATTCTGGCGGCGCGCGTTCTCTCTGGAGTATTACTTGCTCCCGTTGGCGGAGTCTGGGTCGATCGTTTGCCACGGAAAATGATTCTGATTTTTTCTGATGGA
>JAPLBI010000179.1:0-7550 GCA_026392815.1 Actinomycetota bacterium | reverse complement strand
GGAATTGTTATTCTAATGGGAATTAGCGATGCATTTGGAGGCCCTGCTGCTGGTGCAATTATTCCAAGCCTGATTCCGGATCACTTGCTTCCCTCTGGAAATGTAATCCGCGGAATCTTGTTAAAAGGTAGTCATATTGCTGGACCAGGAGTTGCTGGAGTAATTGTCGTTTCATTGGGAACGCACGCAACCTATATAGCAACCTCGATTTTCTTTGTTCTTGGAGCAGTGTTACTGATTCGAATAGATGAGGGTCCTGCAATCGCGCCTGTTGGAAAAGAGAGCCGCTTCTTCCTAGAAATTCGCGAAGGTTTAAAGGTTGTTTGGTATTACAAGTGGATTGCAGCGATGATCCTTATGGCATCAGTTCAACTGATGATGGTTATCGGAGTTGAAAACGTACTGTTGCCAGTGATTACAAAACGAGATTTTGGAACAGCCTCGGTTTTTGCAACATCTGCTGCGCTCTTTAGTTTGGGTGGGGCAATTTCAGCCATCATTTGCATCAAAGCAAAGGTTAAAAATCCAGGGTTAGTTTCAGTAGTCGTCTGGGGATTATTTATCTTTGCACCTCTGGTCTTAGCTTTTCCTTCTTCGAAAGAGCTAATCTTCTTGGCATATTTTGCAGCGGGATTTTCAGTTGGACCTTGGGAAGCTTTTTGGGCAACTCAAGTTCAACGCGAAGTCCCAGCCGAATATCAAGGGCGCGTCTTTAGCATTGATTACATGGGTTCACTTGGCTTAATGCCATTAGGTATGGCACTTGCGGGGCCAATGGTTAGCGTTTTTGGCGAGAAAGAACTCTTGATCGGCGTAGCGGTATTTCACTTACTCATCTGCGGCATCGTCTTATTTGTACCTGGAGTTAAGGAGATGAAATCCACCAAGCCGCCTTACTCTTCAGGTAATTCATCTATGGGCGAACAACCTCGAGCCTGATTTAACCCACAAAATTTCGGGCAAAAAACTATTCTTATCCCATGACTCGTATCGGTGAAACTAGCGACCTGCTCAAATGTTCCTTCTGTGGCAAGACACAGAAGCAGGTCAAGAAGCTCATTGCTGGTCCTGGCGTTTACATCTGCGACGAATGTATCGAACTCTGTAACGAGATCATCGTTGAAGAACTCGCCGAAGCGAGCACACTTGGCTTAACCGAACTTCCTAAGCCACAAGCAATCTTTGAATTCCTTGATCAATATGTAATCGGTCAAGACCGTGCCAAGAAATCTTTAGCAGTTGCCGTTTATAACCACTACAAGCGCGTGCAATCAGGTGAAGGTAAAGGCGAAGACGGAGTAGAACTCGCTAAGTCAAATATCTTGTTACTCGGACCAACCGGTTGTGGCAAGACTCTTATGGCGCAAACTTTGGCGCGCATGCTCAATGTGCCATTTGCAATTGCAGATGCAACAGCGCTCACTGAAGCAGGTTACGTTGGTGAAGATGTAGAAAACATCTTGCTCAAACTTTTACAGGCTGCAGATTACGATGTAAAGAAAGCCGAAACTGGAATCATCTATATCGATGAAATTGATAAGGTCGCACGTAAATCAGAGAACCCATCAATTACTCGTGACGTATCAGGCGAAGGTGTTCAGCAGGCGCTCCTTAAAATTCTTGAAGGCACAGTTGCATCGGTCCCACCTCAAGGTGGTCGTAAACACCCACACCAGGAATTTATTCAACTCGATACAACAAATGTTCTCTTTATCGTCGGTGGCGCATTCGCCGGTCTAGAAAAGATCATCGAAGCGCGCAGCGGAAAAGCTGGAGTTGGCTTTAATGCAACTCTGCAAGAAGCAGCAGATAAGAACCGCAAAGATATCTTCCATGATGTAATGCCCGAAGATCTTTTGAAGTTTGGAATGATCCCTGAATTCATCGGTCGTCTGCCGGTTCTTACTAGCGTTGAGAATCTAGACAAGCCTGCGTTAATGCAGATTTTGACGGAGCCAAAGAATGCGCTCGTAAAGCAGTATCAGCGTCTCTTTAACTTAGATGATGTTGAACTCGAATTCACCTCTGAGTCACTCGATGCCATCGCAGAGCTTGCGCTAAAGCGTGGCACAGGTGCTCGCGGACTTCGCGCGATCATGGAATCAGTTCTGTTATCTGTGATGTACGACGTACCAAGTCGCAGCGATATCGCAAAAGTGATCATTAATAAGGAATGTATCGATGAAAATGTGGCTCCTACCCTGGTTGCACGCACTGGCGATATTCCAAAGCGCGCTTCACGCCGCGAAAAAGGTACAGAGGAGAAGAGCGCATAATCTAGACTGCGCTCTATGTCTTCAAGCTCGCCATCTGGCAAAGAACTCGCATCGACCTTTAATCCGGCCGATATTGAGTCAAGCCTTTATTCAAAATGGCTGAAAGCTGATTACTTCACTGCAGATGCTTCATCTTCTAAAGAGGCGTTCACAATGAAGCGCATGAAGGGTTATGAAGTTCTCTGGTTACCCGGAATGGATCACGCAGGTATCGCAACGCAGAACGTTGTTGAAAAACAATTAGGCGCACAGGGGCTTTCTCGCCATGACTTAGGTCGCGAAGAGTTTGTAAAGAAAGTTTGGGAATGGAAAGCTGAATCTGGCGGAGCAATCCTTGATCAGATGAAGCGTCTGGGCGTTAGCGTCGACTGGTCGCGCGAGCGTTTCACAATGGATGAAGGAATGTCCAAAGCCGTTGTATCGATTTTTAAGAAGATGCATGATGCTGGGCTTATCTATCGTGCAGAGAGAATTATTAACTGGTGTCCGCGTTGTTTAACAGCGCTTTCAGATATTGAAGTTGATCACCAAGATGATGCTGGCGAGTTTGTTCAGATTCGTTATGGTGAAGGCGAACAATCAATCGTTGTGGCAACCACGCGCGCTGAAACCATGTTGGGTGATGGCGCTGTAGCAGTTCACCCAGATGATCCACGTTATAAGCACATGATTGGTACTGAAGTTCTCTTGCCTCTGGTTGACCGCATGATTCCGATCATTGCTGACGAACTCGTGGAGATGGATTTCGGAACCGGTGCAGTAAAGGTAACTGCAGCTCACGATCCAAATGACTTTGAAATGGCGATGCGCCATAACGTTCCATTCGTTGTGATCATGAACGAGCACGGCGTCATGGCTGGAACCGGAACCGAATTCGACGGGATGGATCGCTTCGATGCTCGCGCTGCCGTTGTTGCAAAGCTTAAAGAGATGGGGCGCGTTGTTGCCGAAAAGCGTCCATATATTCACGCAGTTGGGCATTGCTCACGTTGCGATACAACTGTTGAACCAAGACTTTCAAAGCAGTGGTTTGTAAAGGTTGCACCTCTTGCTAAAGCATCCGCTGACGCTGTGCGCAGCGGTGAAGTAAAGATCGAACCAGAAGCACTTGCGCCTAGATATTTTGAGTGGGTAGATAACATGCACGACTGGTGTATCTCTCGCCAACTTTGGTGGGGACACCGTATTCCTGTTTGGTATGGACCAAATGGTGAAGTTGAAGTTGTTGGACCTGACCAAACTGCGCCTGCAGGTTGGACTCAAGATCCAGATGTTTTAGATACCTGGTTCTCATCAGGACAGTGGGCATTTTCTACCTTTGGCTGGCCAGAGAAATCAGCTGACCTTGCAAAGTTTTATCCAACAAGCGTTCTTGTAACTGGCTATGACATCTTGTTCTTCTGGGTAGTTCGCATGATGATGATGTCCACATTTGCGATGGATGGCGTTGCTCCATTTAAAACGATTATGTTGCACGGACTTGTTCGCGATCAATTCGGCAAGAAGATGTCGAAGAGCCGCGGAAATGTAATTGATCCAATTGAGTTTATGGATAAGTACGGCGCCGATGCGCTGCGCTTTACCTTGGCGCGCGGTGCCAACCCCGGCACAGATCAAGCTTTGGCTGAAGATTGGATTGGCGGATCTCGTAACTTTGCTACCAAGCTTTGGAATGCAACTCGCTTTGCGATGATGAACGGTGCCAATGTAAACGGTGCTCTGCCAGCAACTTCTGAGCTAAATGCAATTGATCGCTGGATCTTGTCTCGCCTTAGCGAAACTCTGCGCGATGTTGATTCACTTCTCGAAGGTTACGAATTCGCTCGCGCTTGTGAAACTCTCTACCACTTCGCTTGGGATGACCTCTGCGACTGGTACCTAGAGCTCTCTAAAGAAACCTTCGCCTCTGATAACAAGGCAAGTTCACAACGCGTGCTTGGCCATGTTCTTGATCAACTCCTACGCACTCTGCACCCAGTTATGCCATTTATTACTGAGGAACTCTGGTGCACGCTTACCGGGGGAGAGTCGCTGGTTGTCGCTCAATGGCCGAAGGCAGATAGTTCACATATAGATAAGAAGTCAGAGAAACTGATTTCAACTCTGCAAGAAGTCGTTACTGAAGTTCGTCGCTTCCGCAATGATCAAGGGCTTAAGCCTTCTCAGAAAGTGCCGGGTCGTTTCTCTGGCTCTGCCGATGTGCTCGAATACTCCAGCGCCTTGCGCTTCTTATTGAAGCTTGAAGATAAAGATTTCACACCATCTGCATCCCTTGAAATTGGCGGCATAAAGATCGAACTCGATCTAACTGGTTCGATCGATGTTGTGGCTGAGCGCGCACGTTTAGAGAAAGATTTAGCTGCCGCCAAGAAAGATCTTCAGACCGCTGAAGTTAAATTAGGCAACGCTGGCTTTATGGCCAAGGCACCGGCTGATGTCGTTGTCGAGATTAAAGAGCGCTTGGGTAAGACAACTGCAGATATCGAACGCATTACTGCCGCTCTTGCTGCGCTAAAGTAAATCGCATATAAATTATGAATAACATCAATCCAGATGATCAGGCGCGCATAGACGCAATCGAAAAAGCTTTGCTCGCGCGCTGGCCAGAAAATCGCATCGCACCAACTCTTGAAAGAATCTCAGCACTCGTTGACATGCTTGGCTCGCCACAACTTACTTATCCAACAATTCATATCGGTGGCACCAACGGCAAGACCACAACTTCACGTATGGTCGATTCGCTTCTATTTGAGATGGGTCTACGCACGGGTCGCTTCACGAGCCCGCATCTTGAAAGTTATCTAGAACGTATCTGCATCAACGGCCAACCGATCGATGCCAAAGAGATGATCTTCTCCTTTAACGACATTAGCCCTTACCTAGATTTAATGGATACCAAGTTTGATAACCCAATCTCATTCTTTGAAGCAATTACCGCGTTAGCCTTTGCCGCTTTCGCAGAACATCCGATTGATGTCGGAGTAATTGAAGTCGGCATGGGTGGACAGTGGGATGCGACAAATGTTGTGGATGCCGATGTATCGGTGATTATGCCGATCGGCTTAGATCACATGGAGTACCTCGGAAATACAATTGCAGAAATTGCGACAACTAAAGCGGGAATTATCAAGGAACAAGGCTTTGTAGTCTTGGCACAACAAGAGCCAGAAGCCGCGGTAGAGCTTCTGCGCAGAGCCGCTGAAGTCGGTGCAGATGTAGCACGTGAAGGCCTTGAATACTCAATCGATTCTCGCGCAGTTGCAGTAGGCGGTCAGTTAATCTCAATTACAGGTTTGCGCGGACATTACGACGATATTTTCTTACCGCTACACGGCAAGCATCAAGCTTCCAATGCGGCGGCTGCTTTGATCGCCGTTGAAGCATTTTTCGGAGAACAAGACTTGGATATAGATGCGGTGCGCGCGGGGTTTGCCAATGTGACCTCACCAGGGCGTTGCGAGATTATTCATCGCGATCCAACAATTATCTTGGATGCCGCGCATAACCCGCATGGAGCTAAGGCGATTGCAGAAACGATTCAGAGTGAATTCACCTTTGATGATGTCACAGGCATTGTTGCGCTGATGGCCGATAAAGATGCTCTAGGTATTTTGCAGGCGCTGGAGCCGATCATGAACCAAATAATTGTTACAACTAACTCAGCTGCGCGCTCGATGGCAGTTGGCGATTTAGAGGCTTTAGCGACCCAAGTATTTGGCGCTGACCGAGTCTTTGCTCAGCCAACACTTGCCGATGCAATTGAGAAAGCCATTAAGGATTCAGTTCGTCCACTTAGTGAAGAATCGTTAGCTATCTTGATAACTGGATCAGTAGTCACAGTTGGCGAAGCTCGCACTGCGGTGCGAAAGAAATATGCGAAGTCACCGGTTGAGGAAGGCAAGTAATGCGCGTACTTGGTTCTGCAGTTCTTTCTATGGAATTTTTAATCATGGGTTTTGCAATGTTGCTTGCGAAAGATAGCGGCGAGCCACTGACTTTAATTTATGGCGCAGTAGTTATGTTTTTAATGATCTACGCAATTCGACTTCTCAAGAAGCGCTCAGGCTGGATCTTCGGTTCGATTCTTCAGATCGCAATGGCTGCATATAGCTTTGTTGTTCCATCCATGGCGATTGTTAATGTCATGTTCGTGGGGTTATGGATTGCGGCGATAATTGTTGGCCGTAAGGGTGAGGCTGCCCGCGCCGCCCTTTTGGCGCAAGGTAACCCCGCCGACCGCAAAGGCGATGAAAAGTAGGGCGAAGAAGCGGTGGAGCGGACACGCCCAGATGCCTAATAGACTAGGCAGGTGAGCACAGAAAAGACCTTGATCCTCGTAAAGCCAGATGGCGTGCGCCGTCAATTGGTGGGCGAAGTTATTTCGCGTATCGAGAATAAAGGTTATGTTGTGACAGCGCTCAAGATGATGCAGGCAGATCGCGCACTTCTAGAACGTCATTACGCAGAACATCAAGGCAAACCATTTTTTGAACCGTTAGTTGAATTCATGATGTCAGGTCCGATCGTTGCAATAGTTGCTGAAGGCAATCGCGTAATCGAAGGATTCCGTTCCCTTGCTGGAGTAACTGATCCAACAGTTGCAGCGCCCGGAACAATTCGCGGCGATCTTGCTCGCGATCAAGGAACCAAAGTTGTACAAAATATCGTGCACGGCTCTGATTCACCAGAATCTGCAGCACGCGAAATCGAAATTTTCTTCGGCAAGTAATTCCAATTAATTCAAAGCAAAGCGATTAACTGAAGGGTTAAACATGAGTAATAAAATGTCATTTATCGGCCGAGATATGGCCGTTGACTTGGGAACCGCAAATACCCTGGTCTACGTACGTGGTCGTGGCATTGTTCTAAACGAGCCTTCAGTAGTTGCCGTAAACCAAGACACTGGCGGAATCCTTGCTGTTGGTCTTGAAGCCAAGAAGATGATCGGTCGCACACCTGGAAATATTGTTGCGATCCGTCCACTTAAAGATGGCGTTATCGCAGACTTCGATACAACCGAGCGCATGCTCCGTTACTTCATTCAGAAAGTTCACCGCCGTCGTTATTTGGCTAAGCCACGCATCGTCGTTTGCGTTCCTTCAGGTATCACAGGTGTAGAACAGCGCGCGGTTAAGGATGCTGGTTATGCAGCTGGAGCGCGCAAGGTTTACATCATTGAAGAACCAATGGCAGCAGCAATCGGTGCAGGACTTCCGATCCATGAACCAACTGGAAATATGGTTGTAGATATCGGTGGCGGTACAACTGAAGTTG
>JAPLBI010000065.1:1369-3996 GCA_026392815.1 Actinomycetota bacterium | reverse complement strand
GACTTCATCATCCGGGTTAGCCAGTACGCGCAGGTAGGCGAGGAGGTCTTTAACTTCTTTTCGTTCGTAGAAGCGCAAGCCCCCAACGACTTTGTAAGGAATGGCAGCGCGCATAAAGATCTCTTCAAAGATACGAGATTGGGCATTTGTACGATAGAAAACTGCAGTATCTCCTGGATTGGAGTGACCCATATCTTGCAGTGAGCGGATCTCAGACTTTACGAATTCAGCTTCGTCGTATTCAGATTCTGCGACATAACCAACTAGCGGTGCACCAGCACCAGCATCAGACCACAAATTCTTCTCTTTGCGAGATTCGTTCTGGGTAATAACTGCGTTCGCTGCATTAAGGATGTTTTGTGTTGAACGGTAATTTTGTTCGAGCAAGACGGTGGCCGCGTTCGGGTAATCAACTTCGAATTGCAAGATATTGCGGATCGTTGCGCCTCGGAAACCGTAAATAGATTGATCGGCATCTCCCACCACACAGAGCTCGGCAATTGGAAAGCCATCGCCTTCAGTGCCGGTGAGCTCTTTAACTAAAACGTATTGTGCGTGGTTAGTGTCCTGGTATTCATCCACCAAGATGTGGCGAAAGCGGGAACGGAAGCGCGCCTTGGTTTCAGGGAATTGTTGCAAAACCTGCACCGTCTTCATAATCAAATCATCGAAATCTAAAGCGTTGGCCTGCTTCAGGCGCTTCTCATACATCGTATAAACATCGGCGACAATTGTCTCAAATTGATTCTGCGCTGCGGATAGATATTGATAAGGAGTTTGTAGCTCGTTCTTGGCGTTAGAAATAAGTGATTGGAATTGGCGCGCTGGATAGCGCTTGGGATCAAGGTTTAAAGTCTCCATCACCCGCGAAATTAACTTCTGCGAATCAGCTGAGTCGTAGATACTGAATGTACTGCTGTAACCCAGACGTTCGATCTCTTGGCGAAGCAAGCGCACGCAAGCAGAGTGAAAAGTTGAGACCCACATCGATTTTGCAATTGGCCCCACAAGTTCGGTAACGCGATCTTTCATCTCACCAGCTGCTTTATTGGTAAAGGTGATCGCCAAAATTTCGTAAGGTTTAACAGACCGTGCCGCCATTAAGTAAGCGATACGACGAGTTAGAACTCGCGTCTTTCCAGATCCCGCACCTGCCACCACTAAAAGAGGCGCGCCTTCGCTGGCAACCGCTTTCTGCTGCTGCGGATTAAGCCCCGCCAGTAGCGCTTGCGTATCAACCATGGCGCGGAGTCTATTAGGCTTAACTGTCATGGAGCCGCTACCAAATTCAGAGATAAAGCGCGTACTAGTCATCAACGCACATCCCGATGACTCTGATTTTGGCGCATCCGGAACTATCGCCCAATGGGTCAAGGCGGGTATCGAAGTCGCCTATGTCTTCTGCACCAATGGCGATCAAGGCGGCGAAGAATCTGGATTTACCAAAGAGGAGATGCCGGCGATCCGCCAGCGCGAACAACGCGCAGCGGGTGCAGCAATCGGCGTCACTGACATTACATTTTTAAATTATGTTGATGGCCATCTCGAACCAACACTTGGACTTCGTAAAGATATTGTCCGCCGTATTCGTATTAGCAAACCAGATCGCATGGTCTGCCAATCACCAGAGCGTAACTGGGATCGGATCGGCGCAAGCCACCCAGATCATTTAGCTGCCGGTGAAGCTGCGATCCAAGCGGTTTACCCAGATGCGCGAAACCCATTTGCATTTACTGATTTATTAGAAAACGAAGGCTTGCAACCACATCGCGTTAAAGAAGTTTGGATGATGGGCTTTGCAAACCCTGATCACTGGGTTGATATCACCGATACCTTTGATTTGAAGATGAAGGCGTTAAACGCACATGCATCACAGACTGCGCACAATAAGGAACTTGAAAATATGGTGCGCGAGTGGGGTCACCGCAACGCTGGAATGGGCGGTTTGCCTGAAGGTCGTATCGCTGAAGCTTTTAAGATTATCAATACCAATTAATAAATCTAAAAAATTATCGAACAGTCACCGATTTAATCTCGATCGGCTGTACCGGAATTCCATCGGCGTTTCCGGTTGATTGATCAACTTGGTATGCGCCAACTTTTTCAATGCGAAGCAGTAGCGGCAAACCCGTCTTAATCTTGCCCCAGATTGTGTAGCTCGGTGGAAGTGTCGTGTCCTTATAAACCAAGAAGAACTGGCTGCCATTGGTATTTGGGCCAGAGTTAGCCATGGCTACTGTTCCTGCGGGATAGGTAAGAATCTTCTTAGTTGGAAGGTTCTCGTCTTTGTAACCTTTCCAAGAACCGGGTGATCCATTTCCTTGTGCTGAAGGATCTCCGCATTGCAGAACGTAGATACCTTCAGTAGTTAGGCGGTGGCAGAAAGAGCCATCAAAATATTTTGAGCGCGCAAGTGTTGCGAGGTTGGTAACGGTTTGAGGTGCTGCTGGATCTAGCTCGATAGTGATAACACCACAGTTTGTAGTAATCGTCATCGTTTTAGCAAGTTTCTTATCAACGCTAGTTGGCTGCTTAAGCGTTGCTGGCACATGCGCCTTCGCGGTCGGCTTTGCGCAACCTTTTACTGATGTTGGACGCTCCGCGGCAGGCGCAGCTGTTGGATTTAA
>JAPLBI010000065.1:0-1303 GCA_026392815.1 Actinomycetota bacterium | reverse complement strand
TCCCACTCGATCGTTCCAGGCGGCTTACTCGTAACATCCAACACAACTCGGTTTACTTCGCGAACTTCATTGGTAATTCTCGTAGAAATTTTCTCTAGAGTTTCGTAAGGCACGCGCGACCAATCTGCAGTCATCGCATCTTCACTTGATACCGGACGCAAAACTATTGGGTGGCCATAAGTACGGCCATCGCCTTGCACACCAACGCTTCGTACATCAGCCAGAAGAACTACGGGGCATTGCCAGATCTGACGATCAAGTCCTGCTGCCTTTAACTCTTCACGCGCAATTAAATCAGCATGGCGCAGAATTTCCAGGCGATCTTGCGTTACTTCACCGATGATGCGGATACCAAGTCCTGGACCTGGGAATGGTTGGCGCCAAACGATTTCTTCAGGAAGGCCAAGTTCTAAACCAACTTGGCGAACTTCATCTTTAAATAGCGTGCGAAGAGGTTCGACAAGAGTGAACTTCAAATCATCTGGCAAGCCACCAACATTGTGGTGAGACTTGATATTTGCAGTACCTGTACCGCCACCTGATTCAACGACATCTGGGTAAAGGGTGCCCTGTACTAAGAATTCAACATCTCCCCCAGCTGCGATATCACGCGCTGCCTTTTCGAAGGAGCGGATAAATTCACGGCCAATAATCTTGCGCTTAGTTTCCGGATCAGTAACACCAGCAAGGGCACTTAAAAATTGATCAACCGCATCTACAACTACTAAATCAATTCCAGTTGCGGCTACAAAGTCTCGCTGTACTTGTTCGGATTCGCCACTGCGCAGCAAACCATGATCGACGAATACACAGGTCAACTGTGATCCGACTGCACGCTGCACGCGCTTGCTGCCAATTAGCGCCTTTGCTTTAGCAACTTCATTCTCTGCGATATTTCCAGTTGTCCAGTTCGGTACGCAACCTGCGATATTGATCAGCCAATTTTTCAGGATTGCCTGGCCGTGTTCTGAGTGAAGAACTTCTGGGTGGAACTGCACACCCGCTACTTTGCCGGTGGCATCTTCAAATGCTGCGATAGGAGTATCAGCTGTTACTGCACAGATTGTGAATCCAGCAGGTGCTTGCGTAACGGCATCGCCGTGCGACATCCAAACGCTCTGTGACGCAGGTAGCGTTGCAAAGATCTTGGAACTTACTTCTGCCTTGATTTCGGTGCGACCGAATTCTGATTTACCTGTCTGGCTTACAACGCCACCAAGCGCTGCGGCCATCGCTTGGAAGCCGTAACAAATGCCAAATACCGGAATACCGAGTTTAAGAATTTCAGCATCGAACTTTGGCG
>JAPLBI010000194.1 GCA_026392815.1 Actinomycetota bacterium | reverse complement strand
GTAATCGGAATTGTTAAGGCCTACACAACTCGCGTTGGTTCTGGCCCATTCCCAACGGAACTCTTCGATGAAGATGGCGAAAAGTTGCGCACTATCGGCGGTGAAATCGGTGTAACAACTGGTCGCGCACGTCGTTGTGGTTGGTATGACGCACCCATCGCGCGTTATGCAGTTCGCGTAAACGGACTTACCGATTTCTTCTTAACTAAGCTCGATGTGTTAACTGGTTGGAAGGAAATTCCAGTCTGCGTTGCATATGAAATCGATGGCAAGCGCGTTGAAGAACTTCCCGCATCACAATCAGATTTCCATCACGCAAAACCAATTTACGAAAACTTGCCAGGCTGGACTGAAGATATCTCTGGTGCACGCAAACTCAGTGATCTGCCGAAGAACGCACAGGATTACATCGCCTTCTTGGAAAAGATTTCCGGTGCTCCAATGAGCGCAATCGGCGTCGGGCCGGGTCGCGACCAAACAATTGTCGTGAAGGATTTCATCTAAACCATGAAAATCCTCCTAGTCGGAAGCGGCGGTCGTGAACACGCACTCGCACTAGGGTTAAAGGCAGATCCAAGTTGTACTGAACGTCATTGCGCACCTGGTAATCCAGGTATCGCAGAAATTGCAACGCTCCATCCAATTGCAATCACCGACAACAAGGCAATCGTTGAACTCGCTAAGAAGATAGCCGTTGATCTCGTTGTCATTGGTCCTGAAGTTCCGTTAGTAAATGGCGTTGCGGATGAGCTGCGAGCAGCGGGTTTGGCTGTCTTTGGCCCATCTAAAGCAGCAGCACAACTTGAAGGATCGAAGAATTTTGCAAAAGGTGTCATGCGCGATGCCGGCGTTCCAACAGCGCGCAGCTTTACCTGCGAAACTCAAGCGGAGATTGAAAGCGCACTCGATGCTTTCGGCGCACCATACGTTGTTAAAGACGATGGTCTTGCTGCAGGCAAAGGCGTAGTTGTTACCGATGATCGTGCCAAAGCGTTAGAACATGCCCTTGCTTGTAAGCGCGTTGTAATTGAAGAATTTTTAAATGGCCCAGAGATTTCATTATTTGGAATTTCTGATGGTCGCAATGTTCTACCAATGCAACCAGCGCAAGATTTCAAACGTGCATACGATCGCGATGAAGGTCCAAATACTGGTGGCATGGGTGCGTATTCACCACTGCCTTGGGCACCCGATGACATCATGGAAGAGACTTATGAAAAAGTATTAGCGCCAGTAATTGCCGAAATGGCTGCGCGCGGAACGCCATTTGTTGGACTTCTCTACGCAGGGTTAGCTTTAACTGATCACGGATTGCGAGTAATTGAATTCAATGCGCGCTTTGGGGATCCCGAAACACAAGTATTGATTCCACGACTTGCAACACCACTTGCACAATTACTCTACAAAGCAGCAACTGATTCACTTGATGATGTTGCTCTTTCTTGGCGCGATGAAAGCGCGGTCACTGTTGTGCTTGCAGCGCAGGGATATCCCGAATCACCAAAGACCAAAGGCGCGATTACAAATATTCCGGCAATTTCCAAAACACAGATTTTTCACGCTGGAACTTCGCTAAATGGCGTTGGTTTAGTTTCGAGTGGCGGTCGCGTCTTAACAGTGACTGGATTGGGCACAGATTTAACTGAGGCCCGCGATCGCGCATACCGCGCAATCTCACAGATTGAACTCGAAGGCTCTTTCTATCGCAGCGATATCGCTTTCAATGCGTCGGTCGCTGAGAAGGGCAATTAAATGGGGGAGAATAAGCCAGTGAGCGTCCTTGCTGATCGTTATGCATCAACTGCAATGCGCACCATCTTCGCACCTGAAGAGAAGATCATCGCCGAGCGCCGTTTATGGCTTGCTGTGGCACGTGCCCAGAACAAGTTGGGCCATGCGATTTCAGATGCAGTCATCGCTGATTACGAAAAGGTAATCACTAAAGTTGATTTGGCTTCTATCGATGCTCGCGAAAAGCAGACTCGTCATGATGTGAAAGCGCGTATCGAAGAGTTCAATGCGCTAGCTGGCCATGAAGCAATTCACGCCGGTATGACCAGCCGTGACTTAACTGAAAATATTGAAGCGCTCCAAATCAAAAACGGTTTAGCGATTGTCCATGACAAAGTTGTTGCAGTTCTGGCACAACTAGCCGATAAGGCAGCGCAGTATTCAGATCAAGCAATTTCTGGTCGTTCACACAATGTGCCAGCCCAGATCACAACGCTCGGAAAACGTTTTGCATCTGCCGCTGAAGAACTGCTCTTTGCTTATGAGCGTTTAGCATCACTGCAAGATCGCTATCCAATGCGCGGTATCAAGGGCCCAGTTGGTACGTCACAAGATTCAATTGATCTTCTTGGTTCATCGAAAGCACATCACAACCTGGAACTTGAAATCGCTAATGAACTTGGTTTCAATCGCGTGCTTGATTCAACCGGTCAGATTTATCCACGTTCATTTGATTACGATGTTGTGACAACTCTTGTACAACTTGCTGCCAGCCCATCTTCGCTTGCGACTTCAATCCGCTTGATGGCAGGTGCCGAACTTGTCACCGAAGGATTTAAAGCCGGACAAGTTGGTTCATCTGCGATGCCGCACAAGATGAACACACGCTCTTGCGAACGTATCAATGGCTTAAGCGTGATCTTGCGCGGATATGCATCGATGGTTTCAGAACTTGCCGGCGATCAATGGAACGAAGGCGATGTCTCTTGCAGTGTGGTTCGCCGCGTTGCACTTCCTGATGCGTTCTACGCCATCGATGGCTTGCTTGAAACAACGCTTACCGTGCTTAGCGAATTTGGCGCTTTCCCTGCAGTAATTGCTGCAGAGCTCGATCGTTACCTACCTTTCTTAGCGACCACCAAGATCTTGATGGCTTCAGTTAAAGCTGGCGTTGGTCGCGAAGTAGCGCACGAAGTAATCAAAGAGCACGCTGTAAAATCGGCTTTGTTAATGCGTGAAGGTAAGGCAAACACGCTGCTTGATGCACTCGCTGCAGATGAGCGCTTACCGCTTGATCGCGCTGCTCTTGATGCGTTGATTAGCCAACCAATTGAATTTACTGGCGATGCTCGCCAACAAATTGCTCGAGTTGTAGATCGCATCGATGCGATTACATCCGCGCACCCTGCCGCAGCGCAGTACAAACCTCATTCGATCCGGTGAGCGGCTTCGGCGTAGCTGGCGCACCGCCAGCACCAACTATCAAAGGTTGGCAACACCTACGCACAGGAAAAGTACGCGATCTATATAAGAACGACTCTGATGAAATCTTGTTAGT
>JAPLBI010000129.1 GCA_026392815.1 Actinomycetota bacterium | reverse complement strand
TGCATCGTTAACGTGGTGAAAACCGCGCAGAGCGCGAGAGACCGTGGCAGTTGAAACGCCTGCCTCTTCGGCGATCTCTTTAATTCCCGCCATAGCTCCCCCTCTCACCGCTCCTGCAACCTCTGAAAATTTCTGCAACAGACTATGCAAGAACTGCAAAAGTACGGCAAGAGAGACGTTGGTTGCAAGGGGTGGAGTTTAGTTACTTGTTTTGGCTTATTTGGCTTCCAGGATCATTGAGACAGAGTTGATGCACCAGCGCTGATCAGTTGGAACCTCATAACCTTCGCCCTCAAAGACATGTCCTAGATGTGAGTCACACGATGCGCAACGAACTTCAGTGCGAATTCGTGGCGCAAGCGAGCGGTCTTCGATCAAGGTGACGGCATCATCGGCGGTAGGTGCGTAGAAAGAAGGCCAGCCGCAGCCGGAATGAAACTTGGTCTCCGAGCGAAAGAGTTCTGCGTTACAAGCTTTGCAGCGATAAATTCACTCAGTTTCGCTATCGGTGTATTCGCCAGTAAATGGACGTTCGGTGGCGCCATTACGTAGTACCTCATATGAAAGTGGGTCGAGTTTTGCCTTTAACTCTGCTTCATTGAGCTCAACTTTTTTCGCCATTAGATGTTCGCTCCTTGAGGAAATGCCGTGCCGGTACTTGAATGGCAGTCATATCCGTTGGGATTCTTCGCTAGATATTTCTGGTGGTACTCCTCGGCCAAGTAGTACACAACGCCAGTGGAACTAAGAATTTCAGTGACAATAGGGCCAATTCCATCTGCTGTGAGCGCGTTCTGATACAGATCTCTAGTTGCGAGCGCCTCAGCCATTTGTTCAGGCGTTGTCGTATAGATCGCGCTGCGATATTGGGTTCCGATATCTCCACCTTGCGCATTTAGCGAAGTTGGATCGTGCATCGTCCAAAACTCTTCAAGTAATCTGCGATAAGTAACAATTGCTGGATCGAATTCAACACAAACCATTTCGGCGTGGCCTGTTGCTCCTGTGCACACAGCTTCATAGCTCGGATTGGCGATTGTGCCGCCCATGTAACCAACGCTGGTATTTGTTACTCCATCAATCTTCCAATAACGCCTTTCAGCGCCCCAGAAGCAGCCAGTTGCGAAATATGCGATCTCCATAGCGCGCATTCTTTCAGGTGATAGCGATTCCTGCTCAGTTAGGTAACCTAGGTCTACCTGCGCCCCCGTAGCTCAGGGGATAGAGCACCGCCCTCCGGAGGCGGGTGCACAGGTTCGAATCCTGTCGGGGGCACGCGACCTAAATCACCTCTGAAGATTTTGAGCTCACTTTGTCTTGATTTCATCGCGTCTTGGATTTCACTGCATTTACTAGAAGGAGATAACTCATGGATTGGCGACATCAATCAGCATGCCGCGACGAAGATCCAGAGCTCTTCTTTCCCGTAGGCAATACCGGCCCCGCCTTAACTCAGATCGAAGAGGCGAAAAAAGTCTGCAACCGCTGCATCGTTAAAGATGCTTGTTTGGCATGGGCGTTAGAGAGTGGACAAGATGCTGGCGTTTGGGGCGGTCTCTCTGAAGATGAGCGCCGTGCACTTAAGCGCCGTGCAGCACGTAATCGTGCGCGCATGATGGAGCAGAACAACTCCATTTAGTTTTAAATCTATTTAGATCGGAAAAGTTAAACGCGCTTCGGTTCCTGCAGTTGTACGAACCAGATCAATATTTCCGCGTAACTCATTTTCAGTCAATGTGCGCACTATCTGCAAACCTAGGTTTGAAGATTCCGTCATTGAAAATCCTTTTGGTAGGCCGACTCCATCATCAAAGATAGTTATCTCGGCGCCACTTTGGCTGCGGGCAACCGTTATCGTCAAATGGTTTCCTGATTCGGCTAGGCCATGTTCTAGCGCGTTATGAATTAGCTCGGTCACAACTAGAGAAAGTGGCGTTGCGATGCGCGGATCAAGAGCACCAAGTTCGCCCGTACGCGCGATCTGTAACTGACCCATTCGCGGACTCAGGTCTAATGCATGGGCGACTAGTCGATCGAGAACATCATCGAAGGCAACAGATGCTTCGGCACTG
>JAPLBI010000050.1:3700-6836 GCA_026392815.1 Actinomycetota bacterium | reverse complement strand
CACCGAAACCTCCAGGAACGCAGATCGCGTCTACTTCGCCAAGGGATTTCTTGGCGCCTTCTGGTGTTTCACAATCATCGCTTGGAATCCAAATTATTGAAACTTTTGCATTGTTGGCAAAACCACCAGCGCGCAGCGCTTCCGAAACAGAGAGATAAGCATCAGGCAGATCAATGTATTTTCCAACGAGGGCAACTTTTACTTGATGCTTTGGATGATGAACTTTTTCAAGCAAGTCATCCCATTCATAACTTTTCTAATCGTTCTGGTTCGTTGATTCCGGTTCCAGATGCCCCACCCATAATTACCAGGGCTAACTTTGAGCGCAGATGTGGCGCATGGTTAACAATTTCAGCCACTGCACGAACCAAAACTTCTGGACCTTTATGTGGCTGAATTCGTCCAACAAAAGTTAAGACAATCGCATCAGGTGCAATACCAATACTGCGAAGCGCTGCAACTGAGTGTTGCGTTGGCTTGGTCTTTAACTCACCTGATGGACCGATATAAGGAACAAGTGAGATGTGTAAATAGAATACGTTATCGCGTCCAACTTCTTGACGCATTTGACGTGCCGCTTCCAAGAATGGCTGGGATTCGATATCTCCTACTGTTCCACCGATTTCAGTGATAACTACATCTACATCAGGAGATGACATGGCGTGCATACGTTCTTTAATCTCATTGGTGATATGGGGAATTACTTGAACCGTCTCACCTAGGTATTCACCACGTCGCTCGCGCGCAATAACGCGGGAGTAAATCTGACCTGTTGTTACATTCGCTGAGCCCTGCAAGTTGCGATCTAGAAAACGTTCGTAGTGGCCAATATCGAGATCTGTTTCAGCGCCATCATCGGTAACGAAGACCTCACCGTGCTGAAATGGATTCATGGTGCCGGGGTCGACGTTTAGGTAGGGATCGAGCTTCTGCATGGTTACGCGTATACCGCGGGCAACTAATAGCCTGCCAAGACTTGAGGCGGTGAGCCCTTTACCGAGACTTGAAGCTACTCCACCGGTTACGAAAATATGTTTAGTCACATGCGCTTGGCCCATGGAAGACAAACTTATCACTATTTTCGGGCTTGGCCCCGCATCGCCAGTAGCTCGGCGGCGTGTTCGCGCGCACTTGTCGACTCTTCAAGACCTGCGAGCATTCTTGCTATCTCTTCGACGCGGGATGCGGCATCTAAAGCCTGAACATCTGAGGCGGTAAAAGTTCCATCACTACTCTTCTTAACAACGAAGTGGCTATCGGCCCATGCTGCAACCTGTGGCAGATGTGTGACAACGATAACTTGCGTGTGTTGTGCAAGAGCAGCAAGTCTGCGACCAACTTCAATTGCCGCTTTACCGCCAACGCCTGCATCAACTTCATCAAAGATATATGTGCCGACTGGATGTGTTGCAGCAAGGACAACTTCCAAAGCCAACATAATGCGTGACATTTCGCCACCACTTGCGCCCTTACCCAGGGCAATTTGCGGACCATCTTTATGGCCTTGAATCTGCATTGAAACTTCATCACAACCAAGTAGCGTGAAATCAGATTCCTTGAGTGCGCCTTTGTAATCTGGTGAGTTAACTGAAACTGAATATTGAGTGTGCGGCATCGAAAGTTGATGAATCTCTTCGGAGACTGCTAGTGAAAGTTTGTTTGCCCCCGCAGTGCGAACTTGGGTCAACTTCTCTGCCGCCGATAAGAGTTTCTTCTTTATTTCGACAAGTTCCTTCTCTAACTCTGCGATACGTTCATCGCCACCAGTTAAATCCTCTATCTCAATCTTTGCGTTCTTTGCCTTTGCAGCTAGTTGCACTAAATCTTCGTCGGGTTCGGCTGAAGAGCCCCACTTTCTTAGGAAGGCTGCAAGTTCAGCTTTACGAGCCTGCAAAGCATCGAGTTGGCCAGGATCTGCTTCAAGAGATGCAAGATACGAAGCAAGATCACGCGCTGCATCATCAATTAAGAAGAAACCTTCCGCAATGCGACCGGCGATCTCATCTAACTTTCCATCTTTACCCTTTGCCGCATCTAGAAAACGACGTGCCGAGCCCAGTGAGGTTAGTGAGCCCTCCTCTTCATTAGCAATCGCCTGGGTTGCTCCATCAGCGGCAACTCGTAATTCTTCAACGCTTGAAAGTCGCGAGATCTGATCATTGGTAGATGCCACTTCCCCGCGAACCGCCTTCAACTTTATCCATGCAAATGAAAACTCTTGCAACTCAGCGATCTGAGAATCTCGTTTGGTAACGCTTTCGCGCATCGCTTTGATGCGAGCTTTCAACTCGTTATAGCCATTGAAATTTTCTTGATATTGCAACAACGCTTTAGATAAATCACCTCCGATAAAACGATCAAGGAGTTCGCGTTGTCTCGCTGGCTTAACGATTTGATGATTAGCGGCCTGTCCATGGATCTCAACTAGATGATCGGCAAGTAAGGCCAACGTTGCTGCGGGAACGCTTGCACCGCCGGCAACAGCTTTACTTTTGCCATCTGCATTTACGGTACGAGTTAGAATCAAAGTTCCATCTTCAACGTCAGCACCGGATTCAGTTGCGATCTCGGCGATAGTTTTATTTACCGAGAAACGTGCCGACGCTAATAATCTTTCGCTGCCATTGCGAACTAAAGAAATATCGCTCTTGCCACCAAGAACTAGTTGGAGAGCGGTCAGAATCATTGTCTTTCCTGCACCAGTTTCGCCCGTTAATACATTTAAACCGGGGCTTAATTCAAGAGATGATTGATCGATAACGCCGATCGAACGAATTGAGATTTCCTCTAAATGAGAACGTTCACTCACCGCGCCAACCTTCAACGGGAAGCTTGAATTTAGCAACCAATCGATCGGTAAAGAGCGTCGGTTTAATATGTGAAAGTTTGATTACTGATGAATCACGTGTAATCAAGATGCGATCACGCAGTTGAAGAGGAAATTTACGAAGCGAATCTGAAGATAAAAGCGCATCGCTGGATTCGATATCAACGATGATTTCAGATTTTGGTGAGACCACCATTGGACGCGAAAATAACGCGTGTGCAGAAATGGGTAGAAGTACGAGCGCATCGATTTCGGGCCAGAGAACCGGACCTCCCGCGCTAAATGCATATGCTGTTGAACCAGTTGGCG
>JAPLBI010000050.1:451-3695 GCA_026392815.1 Actinomycetota bacterium | reverse complement strand
ACAACTTTTCCAGCTCGTTCTACCGAATACTTTAAAACCATGCGGTTTTCAGTTACATAATCTTTTGCAATAACGTTTGCTGCAATCTCAGAGAGCGCAGGTTTTTCAACTTCTGCCATAAATCCAACATGGCCAAGGTTGATGCCAAGAATTGGAATATCTTGGCGGCGCGCGATTTCTGAACCGCGAAGGATGGTGCCATCTCCCCCAAGAACCAATACAACTTCAGCCTTTGGAAGATCTTCAGCTGGATGTTGAGAAATTCCAAGGATCGAAATTTCTGAAGGAGTTGAAAGTGTGAATCCATCTTTGAGAAGGATTTGTGAGATCTCTTTTGTTGCAGCAACTGCTTCTGCGCGCGATGCGTTGACAACAAATATTGCGTGACGTGACATTAGGCAGGTCCCATCGCTATCGCTTGCGAAACAGATGCTTCATCGATTGCGGGCGCACCACGTCTTAGCCATAAGAAGTACTCGACATTTCCCGCAGGGCCTGGAAGCGGCGAAGCGGCAATTCCCATCGTGCCAAGGCCAACGTCATAAGCGGACTCAGCGACATCTAGCACGGCAGCCTTACGAAGTTCAGGGTCGCGTACAACGCCGCCCGCACCTAACTTTTCGCGGCCGACTTCAAATTGTGGTTTCACCATTAAAACAAAATCTGCGTTCGGTTTCGAAACTGCAGCCAGTGCCGGAAGCACTAAAGAGAGTGAGATAAAGGAGAGATCCGCAACAACTAGATCGATTTCTTCACCGACCATATCCCCCGTTAAATGGCGAATATTTGTGCGATCCAGGATCTTCACACGTGGATCTTGGCGAAGTTCCCAAGCCAATTGCCCGTAGCCAACATCTACTGCAACGACCAACTTTGCGCCTTGGCGTAGAAGTACATCGGTGAAACCACCAGTGGACGCACCCGCATCGAGACAATTCTTGCCATCAACAACAACGTCTTTAAAAACTTGTAAAGCCCCCGCTAATTTATGTCCGCCACGAGAAACAAAATCATCTCGGTCGCCTTGAATAGTTATCGAAGTTTCAGCATCTACTTGTGTTGCTGGCTTTGTTGCTGGGATTCCTCCAACCAATACCGAACGAGATTCGATTAGGTCTGCGGCATGCTCGCGTGAGCGCGCTAGTTCGCGACGAACTAGTTCAGCATCTAAGCGAGTCTTCATCTCATTTACTTTCTTTAAATACTTTGATTAAGCCTTTAGAGGCCATCGATTGAGTTAAGTGCTTCTTGCAACTTGCCATGGAGCGCATCAAAACGAGCAGCGTGTTCAGTTAGGTCGGAGTTGTCGATCTCGCTGAGCTCGATCTTCACCTCTTCTACTAGTGAAGGAGCGGACTCTTCTGAATTATTAAATTCATTCGACATTACTTCTTAACCGCCTTCTTCTTTGGAGCGCTCTTCTTAACAGCAGATTTCTTCGTCGCCGACTTCTTGGGCGCAGCCTTCTTTGCAGAAGCCTTCTTAGTTGAAGCTCCGCCCTTCATTGCAGCAACCTGTGCCGCTAAGCGATCAAACTCATCACGTTTTACAAATCCCATCTTGGCAACGCTTGCTTCGACTTCTTCATGGATCTTTGACTTAAGGGCATCTGCGCTCTCGCGCGCCCAACCATTTAGAGCTGCAGCAACTTCTGCAGGGGATTTCTCTCCTTCAGTTACCTTTGAGATGTAAGTACGTAGCGTTGAGAAGAGATCGTTCGAAGATTTAGCCATGTCCTTAGCCTATCCAATATGCGGGAAGTAGTCCTTTTACGCCTTAAAGGCGAGAGATCTCGATCGCTTCGACCTGCCAACGAGATGCCAAACCACCTGGGGACTGCCAGAAGCGGCGATGGATACTGCCGGAAATCTCTACCCACTGATCTGCCTTAAGGGCTAACGCTGTTTTACGTGACTTAGCGCTCCAGGCTGCGATATCCAAGGTGTCGACGCCCTCGCGTTCTGCGCGAGAAACAATCAAACGAAACTCAACAACTTTATCTCCGCTGGGTAGTTCCTTCGTTGTCGCCTCTGCAGAAACTCTTCCGCGAAGCAGTAAATCATTTAGCGAATGATCGATAACTTCTTCTTCAACAACTTTCTTAACCATCTCTAGCTCCCTAGCCTAAAAAGTACGCGATTGCGTAAGGAGCAGATAGTGAACTAAGGCTGTGACAGGAAAGGAGTTACTTGAGGTTAGGTGTGGATAAGTGAATTACTGGGCGCGCTCTGCGGCGTCAGTGAATTCATCATGATCAATATCTGCGCACTTCTTAAACCACTCGCGAGCTTCTGCTTTACGACCGGCAACCTCAAGGGCATCGGCATATGCATAGCGAAGGCGAACTGCCCACTCTTCGTTCTCGGTCTTTAGCTCTTTACATGTCAGCGTGATAACTGCGGCATCTAATTCGCCAAGATCACGACGTGCACCTGATGAGACGATACGCATTTCAATTTCTTCAGGCTTGGCAAGGCGCTTTACCTCGTCAGAACCAGCCAAATTCAAGGCTTTTAGCGGTCTCCCTAGACCTCTTTCGCAATCTGCCATTACCGGCCACATTGAAACATCACCGGAAATTCGATGAGCTGCGCGAAGTTCCTTTAGAGCAATCTCGTAATAGCCCGCGCGATATGCAGCATAACCAGCGCTTTCGCGGACAACAGCTAAACGACCAGCATGATGTGCAGCCGCGATTCCATGTTTATGTGCGAGTTCTGGATCTGAATCCATATGAATATTTATAGAAACTAAATGGCGCGCGACAACTTTTGCATTCTCTGCAGACAAACTTAACAACTCTGCGCGAACACTCTTCTCTAGCTCTTCACCAGTAATCTCTTCAGGAATATCTGGTTCGAAAATTCTTGGACGCAGCCTCGATTGATCGCGTTCTAACGGCTTGGGACGAAACCCGCGTGGATCACTGGCTTCACGCCCCTGCGATACCTGACGAGTTGCCCCTCCGCGATCGGATGAACCACCACGAGCCGGAAGATCTTCACGGCGACGTTCGCGATTTGGACCAGTTGGTCTTGATGATGAAGATGAAGGACGACTAGATGGACGGCCAGAACTTGGACGATCTGAACTTGGTCGCGCCGAATCTCGGCGAGGTGGTCTCTCATCCATTAGGTTCTCCTCTATTTAGATTTTAGATAATTCTAGCGATGAAACCGTTAGGGAAATAAAAAAGGGGCACTCGTGAAAGTGCCCCTTTTTATAAAAGAAGTCCGGCGACGTT
>JAPLBI010000050.1:0-417 GCA_026392815.1 Actinomycetota bacterium | reverse complement strand
AAGTCCGGCGACGTTCTACTCTCCCACAAGGTCACCCTTGCAGTACCATCGACGCTGAGAGGCTTAACTTCCGGGTTCGGAATGGGACCGGGTGTTTCCCTCTCGCTATGGTCGCCGAAACGCTATTGAGATTTCGACAAAACCTTTGAATTAGAGCGAAAACTTAAAGCCATCGTTTATAGATGTCAGTCTTCTCTCTATTTCGTGGTTCTCGACCGTATCTCGAGAACCACACAGTGGACGCGTAGCAACTTTGTAGTTAAATCCTCGGCCTATTAGTAGTGGTCAGCTCCAAGCCTTACGGCTCTTCCACTTCCACCCTATCAACCCAGTAGTCTAGCTGGGGGCCTTACTTGGTAAACCAATGAGAAACCTAATCTTGAAGCGAGCTTCACGCTTAGATGCTTTCAGCGGTTC
>JAPLBI010000039.1 GCA_026392815.1 Actinomycetota bacterium | reverse complement strand
GCGCTTTGCCGCCAAAGAGGCGCTAGCAAAAGCGCTTAATGCCGGCCATGGACTTTCTTGGCATGAAGCCGAAGTCATAAATCACGAAAGTGGCAAACCAGATTTTCTCTTTCGTGGTGAGATAGCAGAGCTAGTTGATGGTGCGCGCGTTCACCTTTCTTTATCTCACGATGCCGGAATCGCATCGGCGATGGTTGTGGTGGAACGATGACAAATCGCGCCGAAGCAGTCGTAAATCTCTCTGCAATTAAAGCCAACGTGGCAACGCTAAAGGCGAAAGCCGGCGTTGACTTGATGGCAGTTGTTAAAGCTGATGCTTATGGACATGGGCTTGTGCCAGTTGCAAAAGCGGCACTTGATGGCGGAGCTACTTGGTTGGGTGTTGCACTCCTTGAAGAAGCGATCGCACTTCGCACTGCTGGAATAACTGCACCGATCTTGGCGTGGTTAGTTCCACCGGGTTCAGATTTTCAAAGCGCAGTAGATAACGAGATTGACATTGCAGTTGCATCAATCAAAGGGCTAGATGAAGTCAGCGCAGTAAAAAGCAGCAAGCGCCCGCGCGTTCATTTAGAAGTTGATACCGGAATGACTCGCGGCGGATTTCTAGATGAATGGCCGAAGATTGATGCGCTCCATCTGCACGGGGTTGAGATAGTTGGAATCTTCTCTCACTTTGCGCGCGCAGATGAACCAGGGCAGCCACAAAATTTAAGTCAGTTAAATAGATTTAAAAAGATGGTTGCATCCCTAGAATCTTTTGGATACCCAAATTTGACTCGCCACCTTTCAAACTCTGCTGCCACGCTAGTTGATGAAGCATCCAGCTTCGACATGGTGCGTACCGGAATTGCGATGTATGGCCTTAGTCCAGATGTAAAAACCCTCGGCACTTCCAAAGAACTTGGTTTAATTCCTGCGATGACTTTGCGCGCCAAGTTACATCTTGTAAAGAAAGTTCCCGCCGGAAGCCCAGTTGGTTACGGAGCAACGGCTGTTACAAAGTCAGCGACCAAACTGGGTCTGGTAGCGATGGGATATGCCGATGGAATTCCACGTGTTGCACAAAGCGCGGGTGTGAGTTTTCTGGGAGGAAAAGCACAAGTTATTGGACGAGTATCTATGGATCAATTCGTTGTTGATCTAGGAGCGGATTCCACTGCGCAATCTGGGGATTGGGTCACAGTTTTCGGATCCGGTGCAGATGGTGAATACACGGCAGATGATTGGGGCGCAGATTCAGGCTCGATTAATTACGAGATAGTTACCCGAATTGGCCCGCGTGTGCCTAGAATTTACGAACCATGAGCGTTCTAGCGATTGCAAATTTACGAGTCAACTTTGGTGGACTCATTGCCCTCGATGATGTTTTCATCGACGTTGCGCCTAATTCGATCGTTGGTTTAATTGGCCCAAATGGTGCGGGCAAGACCACTTTGTTTAATTGCATCTCAGGTTTAGTTGCACCAACTTCTGGTGAGATCTCAATCCATGGCAAGAAAGTTGATTGGCCAAAAAGTTACGAGCTAGCAAATTTTGAGATAAGCCGTACCTTGCAAGGCGTCGGTTTATTTAGCGGGTTAAGTGTTATTGAAAATGTCATGATGGGCGCAGATAAGAAACGCGAGAGCAATTTCCTAAAAGATCTCTTCGGACTATCTGCAAAATCAGAGCGCAAACTCCGCGCTAAAGCCCAAGATGCGCTGGCCTGGGCAGGAGCGCTGGATTTAGCAGATAAGACGCCATCAGAGTTAACGTATCCCGAAACAAAGCGGGTATCCATTGCAAGAGCTCTAGTTTCAGAACCGAAGATTTTACTTCTTGATGAACCAGCGGCGGGCCTTGGCCAAGATGATATTGATAAGTTCGCTGACTTGCTAAGGCAGTTAAAGCAACGCTGTGCAATTATCATCGTTGAGCACCACGTTGATTTTATTGGTGCTATTTCAGATCAAGTCTACGTATTGAATTTTGGCAAAGTTATCGCCAGCGGATCCTTCGATACCGTTAAGCGCGACCCAGCAGTTCTTGCGGCATACCTTGGAACTTCAAATCAAAGTGGAAAAGATCAACTGGGAGCCCAAAATGCTTGAAGTTAAAGATCTAGTTACCAGTTTTGGTTCAGTCATTGCGCTCGACGGTGTTTCATTTACGGCGCAAGAGTCGAAGATAACCACAGTGATTGGCGCCAACGGCGCAGGCAAGAGCACCTTGTTACGCACCATTTCTGGCCTAGAACATCCTGCATCAGGCTCAATTACCTGGAGCGGAAAATCTCTAATCGGTATGCGCGCCGAAGATATTGTGCGAGATGGCATCGCCCACGTTCCAGAAGGCCATGCCGTAATCTCAGAGTTAAGTGTTGAAGAAAACATCTCAATGGGATCGCTATTTCGCCTCCGAAAATTCAAAGCAGATGTACAGGCTGCACAGGATGAGATGTTCGAGCTATTTCCTCGTTTGAAAGAGCGCCGCAAACAACTGGCCGGAACTCTCTCAGGTGGCGAACGTCAGATGCTGGCGATTAGCCGCGCACTCGTTTCGCGTCCTAAGTTACTGCTTTTAGATGAACCATCTCTTGGACTTGCACCACTAGTTGTTGAACAGATTATCGATTCCATAAATATTCTCTGTCGCACAACTGGGCTAACAGTTTTATTAGTTGAACAAAATGCCAATACCGCACTTGGCGTAGCCGACCACGGAGTTCTACTGGCACTTGGCAAAGTCGTTGCCGATCGGCCAGCAGCTGAGTTAAAGGCGGATGCCAATTTGCGCGCCGCATATTTGGGGTACTAATGGATACCTTCCTAGCAGCCCTCTTCTCTGGCTCATCTCGCGGTGCAATTTACGCACTTGTTGCACTTGGCTTGGTAATTGTTTGGCGCGGCGCAGGAATCCTTAACTACGCCCAGATGGGCCAAGCGATGTTTAGTACTTACATTGCATCGACCATGATCACCAACGGAAATTCTTACTGGCTAGCGTTCGTTGTTGCAATATTGGTGGGCGCCGTAATGGGAGTGTTGCTAGATATCTTGGTAATGCGTCCACTATCTAATAAGAAGAAGACCGAACTTTTGAGCAGCGAATCAATGCGCGCAGCGATTCCGGTAATCGCATCCCTTGGTATTTTGGGAGCACTTCAAGCTTTGGCAGGAATTATCTGGGCCGCCGAAGAACGTGGCTTTCCAGCGCCATATGCCCAAGAGGGCTTCACCGTTGCAAATAACGTGATGCCATTTACCTCCTTCGACGTATTTGTAATTACCGTTGTTCTATCTACCTTGGCTTTAACTTCGCTCTTCTTTAAGAAAACCGGCGTAGGACTTGCGATGCGCGCTACCGCTTTGAATTCAGAAGTTGCCAGACTTAGTGGAATTAGAACTAACTTCACTCGCTCACTTAGCTGGGCATTTTCAGGTGCGGCCTCATCACTTGCCGGCCTATTGATTACACCAACTTCAAACCTCTCACCGAATACTTTGGATTTAGTTCTGATCATTGGATTTACTGCAGCAGTTGTCGGCGGATTAGATAGCCCAGCTGGTGCTGTAATCGGTGGTTTCTTAGTCGGAATGGTTATCTCTTTTGTTAGCTTCTATGACACACCGGAAGATGTTTTCTTAGCGATATTGGCGGTATTGATCCTGGTCCTGATTATTCGTCCACGTGGAATTCTGGGAGCAAAGGATGCGCGCCGTGTCTAAAGCCAAGAACCACTCGATCGCTCGCAAAAGTCTGCGCCGGACAATTTTCTTTGTCGCAGCAATTCTCTTCGCGGCATCTACTTTCGATGCCTACAACCAAGCCCAGTTGGCAGTTGTTCTAATCCTCTTTATCGGAGTCCTTTCCGTAACTTTGTTAACTGGCATCTCTGGCCAACTCTCACTTGGTCAAGGCGCGTTAATGGCGGTGGGCGGATATTGCATGGCGCTATTGATGATCAATCAGAACTACTCGCTATGGGTAGCAATTCCTTTGGCGATAGTTGGATCAGCACTTGCCGGTCTGCTCTTGGGAATTGCAGCAGCGCGCTTAACTGGGCCATATCTTGCAGGCACAACTCTTGTTATCGCTCTTGCGATCCCAACTCTGGCAAACCGATTTATGTCGGTGCTTAAAGGCGATGAGGGACTACCGGTAGATGTTGGTTATCCACCAGTTTGGTTTACAAATTTATTTGGCGAACCAAGTTACGAACAATGGCAGCTCTATGTAGCACTTCCATTTGCGGCGATCGCGTTGTTCTTGGCCTCCAATATTTTGCTCTCACGTACTGGTCGTATGTGGCGCGCGATTAGAGATAACGAAACAGCAGCAGCGCTAAGTGGTGTTAACTTCTCTCGTCAAAAAATATTTGTATTCGTTGTATCGGCAACCTTCGCCGGTTTATCTGGCGCCCTTTATGGGCTTCGCGGTCTGGTCGGTCCCAGCGTTTACCCAGTTTCACTTTCGCTATTACTTCTCACAGCTGCAGTTCTTGGTGGCATTCGCAGCATCTTCGGAGCCTTTATCGGAACGGTTATCGTTGTCTTCCTACCTGATTGGATCGATGCGGTGCTTCACCAATTCGAATTAAGCGAGCAAGTCTCTAACTTCATGCCCGCCCTGGTCTCTAGCCTCTTATTGATTTTGACCGTGGTGATTAATCCCGCCGGGGTCGCGGGTACCCACCTGCATAAACACAAGCATAAATAATTGTTATAAAGCGGCGCCCACGGGCGTGAGATCACCCCTCTGCCTTCGGCGTTTCGTCGCCTCGCATTCACTTTACCTTCACATTCGGTTAAAGTGAAGCCGTTCAACCCAGTTCAGGGTTGGTGGCAATGGGGATACCTCGTTTTCTCCATTGCATTCATTGAATAGAGAAAGAGTGAATGTAGTGAGAAATCGTGCATCTCTGTCTAGATCACCGCGCAGTTTTATTTCAACTGCCGCTGTTGTACTTGCTGGTGCTTTAGCGCTTTCAGCAGTTCCAGCGCAAGGAGCAAGCACTCCTGGTGTTTCAGCCACTGAAATTGTTCTTGGTATGCAACTACCACAGACAGGTCCAGCAAGCCCGGGCTATAACAAAGTAGATGACGCGATGCGCGCCTACTTTGATTATGTAAATTCCAAGGGCGGCGTTTACGGACGCAAGATAACTTTGGTCGTCAAAGACGATACATACAAGGCAGGTCTAACAGTTTCTACTGCATCTGCGCTGATCAACAAAGATAAAGTCTTTGCAATGGTCGGAAGCGTTGGAACTCAGACACATATCTCTGTTATCAAAGATATTAACCGTCGTGGAATTCCAGATCTATTCGTAAACAGCGGATACAGCGGCTTCTACACCGATCCAAAGAAGTACCCAACAACTTTCGGCGCCCTCGGCACTTATGTCGTTGAAGCCAAGATCCTTGGAAAGCACATCAAGGAAAACTTCGCAAAGAACACTGTCGGTATCGTTTATCAGACAGATGACTTCGGCCGTAACACTGTTGAGGGTCTTGCCACAGCAGGCGTGACATTCACGGCAAAGAAGACTGCAGCAACATTTATCGCTGGTACTCAGGGTTCAGGCCTTGATGCTCAGATGCAGCAGCTCAAAGATAACAACGTAGATGTTGTTGTTGTTGGCGCAGTTGCTTCAGCGTTTGCTGCAGCAGTTTCTTCTGCAAACAAGATTGGCTACAAGCCAGCACAGTGGATTGTTATCTCAGTCGGTGCGGATGCGACAACATTCCAGACAATCCTTGGCGCTCGCGGAATTGCACCTGCAGTTTCAGCGGCTCTTCTAGCTGGAACTATCTCAGCATCACATGCTCCATCACCAGGTGAAGCCGATGACGAGTTCGTGAAGGCATATAAGAAGATCAACGATGAGTTCAACAAGGGTCCAGATAAGCGCTGGGATAACAACGTTCTTCAGGGAATGAATATTGGATACTTAACTACTTCTGCACTATTGGGTGTTGGTAAGGATCTAACTCGTCCAGGAATCATCAAATATGTCGAAGCAAATGCTGCAAAGCTTCCAAGTGCGGCGCTGTCACCACTTGGTTACAGCACAAAGACTCACGAAGCTTTCACTGGTTTCTGGATCGGTAAATACGATGCAACAACCGTGCTAAAGCCAGTTGATGCAACTCGTAAAGTTTGGACAACAGACTCTGCAAAGGGACCTGTAACTGAACTAAAGTACACACGTCCTGCAATTGCAGCCGATGCCCTACCAAAGGTTGGTTAATCACATGAAATCACTAAAAATGCGTAAATCAATCGCAACACTTGGTGCAGCAACGCTTGCACTAACACTTAGCGTTGCGATTACACCTTCGGCATCTGCAGCTGCACCTGTCTGTGCAACTGCAGCAGGCGTTGAAACATGTAATGGAACGCTTGCAAATGGCGCTGCATACCGGTTTATCGTGCCAAAAAACTTCGGTGGAACAATGTTCTTCTGGGAGCACGGATTCCGTCCAACCTACCCAGGTGTTTCAGCGGTCCCAACTGGTATCGAAGAAATGACACCTGCAAGCGCTACTACTAAAACTGATGTCACAAAAGAGATGCTGCGCGCCGGTTACGGCATCGCAGCATATGACGGCACCGTCAAGGGTATGCGTGGTTGGAACAACACCTTCCGCATCGAAATGCTCAAGGAAGTTATTGACACTGCGATGGCTAAGTACCCAACCCGAATTACGAAGAAGGTTGTCTACGGTTCATCACAAGCGGGAGCAATCATCACTCCATTTGTTGAGAAGTATCCAACTTATGCAGATTCAGTCGGAATCATGGCTGGACTTACCCCGTCTCCTGCCGATGCACTTCAATCTGCATGCGACATCTTCTATCTCTTGAGCATCTTTGCTGACCCAACCATCAAGGGTTGCGCGGCAATGGGCGTTAAGGGAGTTCCTGGCCACATGGCCTCAGTTGGTGAACTTCTTAAAGTTGTTGCGCTACTAACTGCTTGGAGCAAGAACCTCGGTGCACCTGGACTTGAATTCCCAGCACCACTTAAGGGTTCAGCAATTCCACAGCGCTCAGCGCTTCTTCTAACTGGTCTTCTAACTGGAGTTCCAACAAAGAGCGCTCACATGGATGGAATTTCAACTAACGCAGTTATTGCTGAACACAGTATCAACGCAACAGTTGCAATCCTTGAAAACATGGGAGAAGCAATTGCAACCGGCACACTTGCTGGTCAATCAATCTCTGAACTCACAGGTCCTGGCTTCTACGACAATACAAAGACTGATTGGGCAGCAATGCTCGATGAGGGCGATGCTGGTCGTTACAACCTCGGACTTTCAGGTGATGAAGCGATCGCAGCAATGCTTGGAGTTCTAGCTGTTGTGCCACGCGTTACAGGTAACGCTGATGCAATCGCCAAGTTCAAGGCGCTCGATAAATCAACATTTGCCTCAACACATCCTACGATTCTGCTTTCTAATGAAGCAGATCGTCTTGTGTTCTCAGGTAACTCTGCTCGCTATGTAGATAAGAAGCGCGCAGTTTACGAAGCAGCACTTGCAAAGTGGGAAGCAAGCAAGACTGGTAAGAAGCCAGTTTGGAACACACTTGCTCTCTATGCGATGACACCAGAGACCTACACAAAGTTCACAGCAGCAGGCTTGCCTGATCTGGCTGGAGCTCCATCACCATCTGGCGTCGGACACCAATCGTTCACCACGGACCAGACAATGGCCTGGGTTCGCATGTTGGCTGTCTCTGCTAAATCAGGAAAGATCCCAACTGGCAAGTATGTTCAATACATCGCCAAGAAGGTTCCTTACCTAAACGATGATCTCGATTATCGTCCAACTGATCTGAAGTACAACTTCGGATAAATCTGAAGTACGAAAGGGCCCTGAGGAAACTCGGGGCCCTTTCGCATTCTCTACTTTTTATAACCAACTATCCTTCGTGAGTGAAGATTTCTACGGCGCAAGAGATGTTCGGCCTGGGCCAGCAACTTGGCGCCCAGCTTCGCGCTGGGGATTTAATTCTTCTAAATGGCCCACTTGGCGCCGGAAAAACAGTGCTCGTTCAAGGAATTGGTGCAGCTCTCGGCTTTGTTGATGTAACTTCGCCAACCTTTGTTATCTCTCGCATTCATAAGGGTGCGCTCTCGTTAATTCATGTCGATGCCTATCGCTTACTTGAAAGCGGTAACGCCGCGCTTTACTTAGATGATCTTGATCTCGATACGCCACGCGAGAGCGCAGTTACCGTTATCGAATGGGGCGGAGAAGAATCTGCTCGCCTTTCCGATGATCGCTTAGAAATAGATATCGATCGCAGCGCTGAGGACCGAGTTGTAACAATTCGCGCAGTTGGCCCACGTTGGGCGGGTTTCCAACTATGACGATCTCACTTGCAATTGATACCGCAACCTCACGCACTATCGTTGGAATTATCGATGGCGATAAAGTTTTATTTGAAGGCTTTCACGAAGGTGCAACTGAGCATGGTTTTGCGATAACCGAACTAGTTGTGAAAGCTTTAGCGATTTGCCCAAAGCCAGACCAAGTAGTTGTCGGTATGGGGCCAGGACCATTTACTGGTTTAAGAGTTGGAATCACCTTTGCGCGCAGCTTTGCCATGGCCCGCGATATCCCGGTAATCGGAGTCTGTTCACTGGATGCAATTGCCGTTGATCAAAACGAATACACCGTTGCGATCGATGCTCGCCGCAAAGAGATTTATTGGGCTAGTTATAAAGATGGAAAGCGAGTTGCTGGCCCTGAAGTTAACAAGCCTGCGGACGTTGAGAATTTCATTATCGATCAGTATCCAGATTTAAAGAAGTTAGTCTCGCTAAGTGCTTCACAAAATATTTCAGAGCCAATGTACTTACGTCGCCCTGATGCAGTGCCAACAGCGGAGCGCAAATGATTAGCTACCGCGCTGCGATCCAACTCGATCTTCCTGTTCTAGTTTCAATGGAGCGAGTTCTCTTCGCCGATTCACCATGGACAACCGGACAATTTAAGGAAGCTTTTCAAGGCGTTCCAACAATTCGCCACTTCTTAGT
>JAPLBI010000001.1 GCA_026392815.1 Actinomycetota bacterium | reverse complement strand
TAATAGAAGAGTTCGGACACGGGCGGCATCGGCTTGACCCTTAGTCTCTTTCATGACTGCGCCAATTAATGCACCAGCTGCTGGAATATTTCCGTCTCTAACTTTTTGAGCTGTTTCAGGTTGCGCTGCGATTGCTCTTTCAATCGCTGCAACCAACTCCCCTTCATCAGATACAACTTTGATTCCACGCGCTGCAATAACTTCTTTTGGTTTTCCTTCACCAGCGATAACGCCTTCTACAACCTGGCGCGCCAACTTATCTGTTAGTTCACCTGCAGCAACCAGCGCAACGATTTCAGCGACATCAGCTGGGGTAATTGAAAGTTCGGCAATCGCAGAGTCTTTCTCATTTGCAATACGTGAGATTTCACCTAGCCACCAAGTGCGCGCCTTGGTTGGTTCTGCGCCAAGTAGAACCGTTGCTTCCACGATATCCAAAACGTCAGCGTTAATCATCGCGGCCATCTCTTTATCTGGAACAGACCATTCCTCTTTCAAGCGCTTACGACGTAGCGATGGGCGCTCCGGCAATTGCTTGCGAAGAGTTTCGATCCAGGCAGCATCTGGTGCAACAGGCACTAGATCGGGTGAACGAGTTAGCCCCGACTCTTCTTGGAAGTGGCGCGTCTCTTGCTTAACTTTCTTGCCTTCGTTTAGAAGTTCAGCATGGCGAATCATTTCACCGCGGATAGCGCGCTCGACAGAGCGAAGAGAGTTCACGTTCTTAGTTTCAGAGCGCGTACCGAGAACTTCGGAACCGATTATTCGAAGAGAAACGTTGGCATCGCAACGAAGTGAGCCTTGCTCCATCTTTACATCAGAGACCTTGAGACCGCGCAAGATATCGCGGAGTTCGGCAACGTAAGCCTTGGCAACTTCTGGTGCGTACTTTCCAGTGCCAGGAACAATCTTGGTAACGATTTCAACAAGTGGAATTCCGGCGCGGTTGTAATCAAGGAGCGAGTATTCAGCGCCATGGATACGGCCAGTTGCGCCACCAACGTGCAGCGACTTACCGGTGTCTTCTTCCATATGTACGCGTTCGATTTCGATGCGGAACTGCTTTGGACCTTCTTCAGTTTCGATTTCTACATCTACATAACCATCGAAGCAGATTGGTTCGTCGTACTGCGAAATCTGGAAGTTCTTTGGCATATCAGGATAGAAATAGTTTTTGCGAGCAAAGCGACTGTAAGGAGCGATCTGACAGTTAAGCGCCAGACCAATCTTGATCGTGGATTCGATCGCTGTTGCATTTACAACTGGCAGTGCGCCAGGAAGTGCCAAACAGACTGGGCAAGTTTGGGTATTTGGTTCTGCGCCAAATGTGGTGCTGCAAGAGCAGAACATCTTGGATTCGGTATTTAGTTCAACGTGAACTTCTAGGCCAAGTACTGGTTCGTACTTTGAAATTACATCGTCATAGGAAATCGCCATTATTTGGCACCTCCTAGCGCTGGAACCTGATCAATTAAATATCCGCCCCATTTGCTGACCAGCGCTGCTTCAAGTGCTCCACCGACTTCGTAAAGTCGTTGATCTTGCATCGCTGGCGCCATGATCTGGAAACCAACTGGCAGACCATCTTCATCAGCTAAACCTGCTGGCAGGCTCATTCCGCAAATACCTGCAAGGTTTACAGGGATTGTTGCTACATCTGCCAAATACATCGCAATTGGATCTTCAGATTTTTCACCGATCTTAAATGCGGTGATTGGCGATGTTGGTGAAACCAATACATCTGCCTTAGTAAATGCCTTCTTGTAATCTTCAATAATCAAGGTACGGATCTTCTGTGCGCTGCCGTAATACGCATCGTAATAACCAGATGAAAGCGCGTATGTGCCAAGGATGATGCGGCGCTTAACCTCGCGGCCAAATCCTGCTTCACGCGTTGCGTTCATGACCGATTCGGCAGATGCGCCATCGACATCACCGGTGCGAAGTCCGTAACGCATAGCATCAAAGCGGGCTAAGTTAGAAGAGCATTCAGATGGTGCGATTAGATAATAAGCAGCAAGGGCATATTCAAAACTTGGGCAATCAACTTCCACAATTTCAGCGCCAAGAGATGCAAGTAGCTCGAGTGATTCGTTAAAGCGGGCAAGGACACCGTTCTGATAACCATCACCTTGCAATTGCTTGATTACACCGATCTTTTTTCCCTTTACATCCGCGCTACGTGCTGCCGCAACAACGTTTGGAACCGCAGCGTTAATGCTCGTCGCATCTTTTGGATCATGTCCGGCCATTACTTCATGCAACAACGCAGTATCTAAAACGGTGCGACCAAATGGACCAGCTTGATCAAGGCTTGATGAGTAAGCGATGAGTCCGTAACGAGAAACAGCACCGTAAGTTGGGCGAACGCCAACGATTCCGGTTAGCGCTGCAGGTTGGCGGATAGATCCACCAGTATCTGAACCAACGGCGATCGGCGCTTCAAATGCGCTAACCGCTGCCGCTGATCCGCCACTTGAGCCACCAGGTGTACGAGTTAAATCCCATGGGTTGAAAGTTGGGCCATAGCTAGAGTTTTCAGTAGATGAACCCATCGCGAACTCATCCATATTGGTTTTTCCAAGAATTACAACGCCGGCCTGCTTTAACTTAGAAACAACAGTTGAGTCATAAGGTGGTTTCCAACCTTGCAAAATCTTTGATCCTGCTGTTGTTGGTACGCCTTCTTGGGCTAAGACATCTTTAAGTGCAAGTGGAACACCGGCAAGTGGGTGCAGCTTCTTTCCGGCAGCGCGCTCGGCATCAACTTTGGCGGCTTGGGCAAGTGCGTTCTCACCATCGACATGCAGAAATGCTTTTACCTTTGAATCAACTTCGTTGATGCGATCTAAATGGCTTTGCGTAAGCGCAACTGAAGTCGTCTCCCCCGATGTAAGAGATGCCGACATTTGCGCAGCGGTCTTTTTTATCATTCTGCTTCACCAAGAATTTGTGGAACGCGAAAGCGCTGATCTTCTTGTGCAGGAGCCCCTGATAACGCTTGCTCTGGCGTAAGGCTGGGTTGCACCTGATCTTCACGGAAAATGTTTTCAATCGGCTGCGGATGAGAGGTTGCTTTTACGCCTTCTAAGTCCAGCTCTTGCACTCGCGCAACGGCGTCGAGGATGCTGCCAAATTGTGATGCCAGATTTACGAGTTCATCCTCGGTCATCTCAATGCGGGCAAGCGATGCCAACTTTGCGACATCATCACGGGAAAGGCTGCTCATAGTGTGTGAAGTTTAATGAGAAAGCGGGTTACGAGCGAATTTGCCCATCGCCGGTAACGATCCATGTGGTGGTTGTCATCGCTTCTAAGCCCATTGGGCCGCGAGCGTGAAGCTTCTGATTTGAGATGCCGATTTCGGCGCCAAATCCCATTTGTTCGCCATCGGTAAATCGTGTGGAGGTGTTCACCATTACCGCTGCGCAATCATTCATTGAGATAAAACTTTGAATTACCACCGGATCAGTAGCAACTATAGCTTCAGTATGTTTGGTGCCATGCTCAGCAATATGTTCAATAGCACCATTTACATCAGAAACTTGTGCAACATTAATCTCTAGGGTCCCATACTCCGTGG
>JAPLBI010000060.1:6157-7128 GCA_026392815.1 Actinomycetota bacterium | reverse complement strand
GTGAATCACCTGGCAGTGGGCCCAAGTCACGAAGGAGAATTAGTGGAGAGAGCCCAACTAGCCCTAGCGAAAGACCAAGGGTGCGTTTAATAAGTGAACGGCGACCAAGACCTGCAGCTTCGGCACCAGCCTTTGCAGCCTTTACGAATTCCGTGCGATCTTCATCTGGTGAACGAAATTCATGGCGCTGAATAATGACTTCTTCATCCGGCATTAAAGTCTTTGCCCAGTGGATCGCACCTATTCCGATAAAGAAGAGAGATGCAGCCATTCCGAGACCAAGAAATAGTTGGTGGGCGTTAGTGCTACCAAGAACTGGGAAGAAGATAAAGACATCTTGGGGAATGAAGATGTAAGAGGCGATTAAGAGAACTGTTCCGGCAGCAGAGAGCAGAAAGAGAATCGCAACTTGGCGCTCAGCCTTCTTTGCAGCCTTTGGATCGGTGTCAGCGCGACGATGAACGTGCGCTGGTAGCCCTGGATCTTTTATCGCTTCGATTTCATTCGACATATTTACTTATCTCGCCTTCATTAGCCAGACTGCAACACCAACGAGCAGACCTATACCAAGAGTCCACACGAGCAAACCTTCTGTCACTGGACCAACGCGTCCGAGTGCTGCGCCACCGAGTTGCGGTTCAGCCTCTGCTGCTTTGGCCCACTTGATGATTGAGAGTTTTTCTTCAGGGGTAATTGTTTTATCAGAGAAGACTGGCATTGATTGAGGACCAGTAATCATCGCTTCATAGATATGGCGTGAAGTAACTCCCATAACTGTTGGCGCGTACTTTCCACGAGTTAACGCTCCACCTTGTCCGGCGAAGTTGTGGCACATCGCGCAGTTTGTACGGAATAGCTCTCCACCTTCTGCAAGCGATCCATCGCGTTCGTAATTCAAGTGTTCCTCACCAGGAATTTCAGGTCCTGGAGCAAGAGATGCAACATAGGCAGCCAGCGCTTCAACTTCGCGT
>JAPLBI010000060.1:2249-6138 GCA_026392815.1 Actinomycetota bacterium | reverse complement strand
CGCTTGCTGGCTCATATCAGCCATAGGCATACGTCCTGTAGCAACTTGGAAATCAACCGAAGCGGCACCTACGCCGATTAGTGAAGGCGCGATAGTTGCACCTTCAGCATTTAAGCCGTGGCATGAAGAGCAGCCTTTAAGGAATATTTCCTTACCTTCTTCAATTAAAGCGCTTCTTTCAGCGGCAGTGATCGGAGTACTTGTAGAAGCCCCGGCTACAGAGAAAGTGGTTCCTATCGAAAGGAGTGCAAGCACCAAGAGAAGCGGAGCTACTGCGCGGTGCCTGCGAAAACGTGAGAGACGCTTCAAGTTATTTTCCATTTCTTCCGATAGTTAAATTACTTAATTAGATAAATCGCTGCGAAGAGTGCAATCCAAACAACATCAACGAAGTGCCAGTAGTAAGAGGCAACGATCGCTGTTGTAGCTTGGTTGTGGGTGAAACGTCGCGCCTTTGCGACGCGGACCATGACAATCAGGAACGCAATCAACCCGCCGGTCACGTGTAATCCGTGGAAGCCGGTTGCTAGGTAAAAGACAGATGTGTACGCGTTAGTTGAAAGAGCCAAACCTTCTTGAGTGAGATGGGCATACTCATAAACCTGACCGGAGATAAAGAATGCACCCATCAGGAAGGTCAGAGAGAACCATTCGCGCATGCCCCAAGATTTAATATTTAGAAGTGAGCCGGTGCGCTTTGCTTGGAAACGTTCTGCGGCAAATACTCCAAACTGACAGGTAACAGATGAGAGCACCAAGACTGTTGTGTTAAATGCAGCGAAAGGAATATTCAGAACCTTCGTTGACTCAAGCCAGATCTCGGGACCTTGAACTGCACGCGTAGTGAAATACATTGCAAAGAGCGCCGCAAAGAACATCAACTCACTTGAGAGCCATACGATGGTTCCGACCGCCACCATATTTGGGCGATTGATGTTGTGATGGGTCGCAGTTGAGGTGCTGGTCATGGGGCAAGTATCCCTGAAAGTGGGCTCACCTACCTAGTTATAGGCTTGGTTCTGACACTTAAAATGCCCTACTTTTTGGTGAAACGGGTCACGCATTTCCACCCTAAAACTGGCTGGGAATTCTTGCCGCTTTGATTAGACTTACCCCATGAATTCTCCACACAAGCCGATCATCATTGTTTATTCCGATGATTCGGCGGTGCGCCAGTCGATTGTTGCCGCCTTGGGAAAGAAAGTTGCCGCCGATCTGCCAGAACATCAGATTGAGGAATTTGCTACAGGGCCTGCGCTTCGCTCTTATATAGATCGCAAGAACGTCTCTGGAAATCTCCGCGCCGATCTATTTATTTTAGATGGGGAAGCGGTACCTGAGGGCGGCATGGGAATCGCCCGCCAACTCAAAGATGAGGTCTTTAACTGTCCGCCAGTTCTTTTGATCACTGGCAGACGAGAAGATGCCTGGCTTGCCGCATGGTCTCGTGCAGAAGCAAGCGTTATCCATCCGATTGACCCATTCACCTTGGCAAATACCGTTGCAAACTTGATGCGCACTAGCGCAGTTGCCACCGCTTAACTAATAAACGAAAGCGATTGTTAAATGAGCTCACTTGATTGGGCAGGCATAATCGCCAAAGTAGAAAACGGTCTTGATCTCTCACCACTTGAGGCGCAATCCGTCATGCGCGAAGTACTGGAAGATCGCGCCGATAAAGAACTTTTGAAGAGTTTCTTAATTGCGCTAAAAAACAAAGGCGAGACTCCCGAAGAAGTCGGAGCGCTTGTTGCTCAGATGTATCAATTTTGCGCACCAATAACCATAAACGAACGCGCTGTAGATACTGTCGGCACTGGTGGCGACGGTGCCCACACGATCAATATTTCAACTACCGCAGCGATCATCGCGGCGGCAGCCGGATCGCGAGTAGTTAAACATGGCAATCGTGCCGCGTCTTCAAAATCTGGCGCCGGAGACCTTCTCGAAGCCCTTGGTGTCGCAATTAATTTAGATGGTGCGAAGGTGGCACAAACTGTTTCAGAACTCGGAATCGGTTTCTGCTTTGCACCAATTTTTCATCCAGCGATGCGCTTTGCGGCGCCGGCTCGTAAAGAGTTAGCAACTGCAACGGTCTTTAACATCCTTGGCCCTCTTGCAAATCCAGCCAAGCCAAAAGCGGCGGCAATAGGCGTTGCCAATGATCGAATGCATTTAGTGATGGCCCAAGTACTTGCTGGATGAGATCACCTTGGCCACAACTACCTCAGTTCTGACAATCGGTAACGGTGACATTACAAGCGATCGCATCGACGCTAAAGATTTCTCATTAGATAACGCCCCGATTTCTGCTCTGGTCGGGGGAGATGCCAACGAGAATGCGCGCATCACCAGAGCGATCTTTGCCGGGGAGCGAGGAGCACCTAGAGATGCAGTCTTACTAAATGCTGCAGCTGCAATTGCTGCATTTGATGGAGAGTTTGAATTATCAATTCATGAGCGTTTGAGTAGGTCAATTAAAAAAGCGGCGGAGAGCGTGGATTCTGGAAAGGCTAATTCTTTGCTTGGCGAATGGGTTCTACTGAGCAATAAATTAGCCGCTAATTAATCTAGGGCTTTACGTTCACGCTTACGCTTGAAGGTCGTTAGGTCTCCAAGCGTTGATACTCCAAAGGTTCCGAGGCGTTCAAAGATTCCGTGCATAACATCAACGGTGGCCCGAGCATCATCTAAGGCGCGGTGGTTGGGTTCGATTGAAGCACCAAAAAATTCTGCCAAGGTGGATAGCTTGCAATCTTGCACTTCATCGCGACCCAAGGCGGATCTGGCAATTCGAACCGTATCTACAATTATAAATTCAGGCCAAATATTTTCACTTTCAATCGCTGCTGCTTTTAGAAAACCAATATCGAACGGAGCATTATGGGCGACAAGAACCGTTTCGTGATGAGAACCGAGAAACTCAAAGAACGTTGGAAGAATTTCGGCAATTGTTGGCGCATCAAAGAGCATCGAATCGGTTATGCCAGTTAGCGCTGTTATGAAATCAGGAAGTGAATGACCAGGGTTAACAAAACTTTGAAACTCACCGATTATTTCGCCACCCCGAACTTTCAGGGCACCGATCTCGGTAATTGCAGCGCCTGTTGATGGGGCCGCCCCTGAGGTTTCGAGGTCGAGAACTACAAATGTGGTTTCTGCAAGAGAGAGTGCATGTACCGACATGAAAGTAAGGCTAATCCATAGCCCTGACAGCGAGAGATCGCTACGCTTTAGAAATGGGAGTAATTGGAGCGCCCGCTGGTCTGCTTGAGGACTGGGCGGCTAGTGGCAGCGGAGAAAATAAAAACATCGGAGTTTTGTTGGTCCACGGTTACACCGGATCGCCGGCGTCGATGCGACCTTGGGCAGAGTATTTAAATCAAAGAGGATTTACTGTCAGAGTTCCTTTACTGCCTGGCCACGGCACTAAGCCCGAAGATTTAAATGAAGTTAAATGGGAACAGTGGCCCGCCAAGGTTGAAGCCGAGTTAGCAGAACTATACAAAACATGCTCAAAGGTATTCATCTGTGGATTGTCTATGGGTGGCGGAACAACGCTAAATGTTGCTACGCGTTATTCGAATCGGATCAGCGGAATCATCTTGGTCAATCCAATGATTCACGTAGCGATGGTTAGTCCGCAATTGGCCTTCGTTCTTTCGAGATTTCAAAAGATGCGCAAATCAGTGGGCGATGACATAAAGCGTCCAGGTATATCGGAGTGGGGTTATGACGCCCTTCCCACAAGAGGAATCCATCAACTTTTGATCATGTTGAAATACACAAGAGAACGCCTGCATGACGTCACCGTCCCAATGCAGTTATTCCATAGCGTTGACGACCACACCCTTCCAGTATCTAATACCGAAATAATCATGAAGGGCGT
>JAPLBI010000060.1:0-2238 GCA_026392815.1 Actinomycetota bacterium | reverse complement strand
GAGTAAAGATAGTTTTGAGAGATCTTTAAGCAAAATTGCTGAGATAGACGCTTCTGGTTATCAACTAAATTCCGTCTTAGCGGTCACCGAAGATCTAACTTTTAATGAGATTGACGGCCCTCTGGCTGGTGTTCCTATTCTGATTAAGGACAACATAGAAGCGTTAGGTCTACCTGCAACTGCTGGCTCGTTGGCTCTGGCAGAAACTCCAGTTGTTCGCGATTCAACGATTGCCAAGCGTTTGCGTGCTGCTGGGGCAACGATTATCGGTTCAACAAATCTTTCCGAGTGGGCAAATATTCGCTCTGGAAAATCAACTAGTGGCTGGTCAGCAGTCGGTGGACTTACCGCTAATCCTTGGAAGCATGCGCACAGCGCAGGTGGATCATCTTCAGGTTCAGGCGCGGCTGTTGGTGCCCGAATCGTTTCAATGGCTGTTGGAAGTGAAACTGATGGATCAATCGTTTGTCCGGCGTCGCTAAATGGTTGCGTTGGCATTAAGCCAACCGTTGGTTCAATTCCACGCGATGCAATGATTCCTATTAGCGCTAGCCAAGACACACCAGGGCCAATGGCGCAGAGCGTTTCACAGGCGGCGCTCTTATTAGAAGTACTAACTGGAAAAAGCGGATATCAGTCGGCAGTAAACGGTAGTTCTGAGATTCGTATCGGAGTGGTGAAGGAATGGGTAACTCAGAACCCTGGCACCAATCAACTCTTCCAAGAACTCGTTAATAAGTTAAGTAAACAAATAAAAGTTGTCGAGATATCTCTGCCGTCCCCAAGTGATCAAGAAGGCGAGTCAGAGTTCAAGGTTTTGATGCACGAACTAAATGAAGATTTAGCAAGCTACCTAGCAACTCGTGAAGGCGCGCGCGTAAAGACCTTGCAGGATGTTGTTGATTTCAATCTCGCAAATAAGGGTTCTGAACTGCAGCACTTCGGTCAAGAATACTTTGATATGGCACTCAAGTTAGGTGGCCGAAATAGCGATTATCAAAAGTTGCGAAGCGAAAATTTGGATTGGGCAGTCAAGAAAGTCTTAACCCCCGCATTTGAAAAGTTCGATATTTTGATCGGTGAAACTTATGCACCTGCATGGAAGAGCAATCTAGGTGGGGGAGATGATTACGGATCAGCATCCTGGATCTCAATGGCGCCAGCAATTGCCGGCACTCCAATCGGCGCACTTCCGATGGGCTTAGTTGATGGGTTGCCGGTTGCAGTTGGCATTGTCGCTCGAGCTAATCAAGAAGAGAGGCTGGTGCAAGCAATGGCGCTAATTGAAAGAGTTCTCGATCTCGGAATCTTGAAGCCTACATTTACTAAATAATCTAAAAGGCTCCGGTATATCCATTAATTGCAGGCTGTCCGCCTAAGTGTGCATAGAGAACGCGTGAACCTTCTTTAAAGAAACCTTCGCGGATCAGATCAATCATTGCCGCCATTGATTTACCTTCGTAAACGGGATCGGTAATCATGCCTTCCAGACTTCCGGCCAAACGAATCGCTTCGATTGTGCGTGGGCCAGCAACTCCATAGATTCCATCATGCCAACGATCTAGCAGAACTATCTCTGAATCTTTAAGTTCGCGTCCTAGATCAATTGCCGCTGCTGTGCGAGATGCAATACGTTTGATCTGATCCCAAGTTTTCTCAACTGTTGCTGATGCATCAATGCCAATAACACTTTCGGCGCGGTTTGAGTGTGCAAACCCGGCGATCATTCCGCCTTGCGTTGATCCGGTAACCGAGCAAACAATTACGTTATCGAATTTGAAACCCAGATCCTTCTCTTGATCTTCAACTTCAAAAGCCCAACCTGCGAAACCATGGCCACCCAGCGGATGATCTGAAGCACCGGCTGGAATTGGATAAGGCTTTCCTCCTCGCGCAATTACATCGGCAATCGCTTCTTCCCAAGATTTTCTAAATCCGATATCAAAACCTGCTGGATCTAAGCGAACTTCTGCGCCCATAATGCGGCTCAATAAAATATTGCCAGTCTTCTCGTAGTTAACTTCTTCCCAATCAACCCAGTGTTCTTGAACTAGAACGCATTTCAATCCTAGGTGAGCGGCAACCGCGGCTACTTGTCGAGTGTGGTTTGACTGAACTCCACCAATTGAAACGAGAGTGTCGCAACCCGTTGCTAGCGCTTCTGCTGCCAAGTACTCGAGCTTGCGCGTCTTATTTCCGCCATAAGCCAGACCTGAATTAACATCTTCGCGCTTTGCC
>JAPLBI010000187.1 GCA_026392815.1 Actinomycetota bacterium | reverse complement strand
CAGTATCTGACACAGCAGAGTATGGCGATTACATCTCAGGTCCGAGAGTTATTGATCCAAGTGTTAAAGAGAATATGAAGGCAGTACTTGCTGACATTCAATCTGGCGCATTTGCTAAGCGCTTCATCGATGATCAAGAAGCAGGAGCACCTGAATTCAAGGCGCTTCGCGCAAAGGGAGAAGCTCACCCAATTGAAGGAGTAGGCCGCGAACTTCGCAAGATGTTTAGCTGGATCAAGACTTCAAATAAAGATGATTACCGAGAAGGCAGCGCATCACGTGGCTAAACCTGTTGTATTAATCGCTGAAGAGTTAAGTCCGGCAACCCTAGAAGCTTTAGGTCCGGATTTTGAAGTACGCAATTGTGATGGCGCAAACCGCACCGAACTCCTTGCCGAACTCGGCAAAGGAGTCGATGCGGTCTTGATCCGTTCTGCAACCAAGATGGATGCAGAAGCAATTGCTGCCGCAAAGGGTTTGAAAGTTATTGCACGCGCTGGCGTTGGGCTAGATAACGTTGATATTCCTGCAGCAACAACTGCAGGTGTAATGGTCGTTAACGCACCAACTTCAAATATCGTCTCCGCGGCAGAACTTGCTATCTCATTGCTACTTGCTTCAGCACGTTTTATCTCACCTGCACATGCGGCACTCCGCAATGGCAAGTGGGCGCGCTCTAAGTACACCGGCGCTGAACTATTTGAAAAAACACTTGGCATTGTTGGCTTCGGTCGCATTGGCCAGTTAGTTGCTCATCGCATGCAGGCTTTTGGTATGAACGTTGTTGCCTACGATCCATACCTACAGCCAGCACGTGCTGCACAACTCGGCGTTGAACTAGTTGATCTAGACACACTTCTAACCCGAAGTGACTTCATCACCATTCACTTGCCAAAGACTAAAGAGACTGCAAATTTGATCGGCGTAGAAGCGCTTAAGAAAGTTAAGCCTTCAGTTCGCATCATCAACGCCGCTCGTGGAGGAGTTCTCGATGAGACTGCTCTTCACGATGCGATCGTTGAAGGTCGCGTAGCTGGTGCTGGTCTTGATGTTTATGTAACCGAACCTTGCACCGATTCACCTTTGTTCCAGCTTGATCAAGTTGTCGCAACCCCACACTTGGGTGCATCAACCGATGAAGCACAAGAACGCGCTGGAATTGCTGTTGCAATCTCAGTTCGCAAAGCACTTGCTGGCGAGCTAGTTCCTGATGCGGTTAACGTTAAGGGCGGCGCAATCCACGAGGAAATTCGTCCATCACTTCCACTAGTTGAAAAGATGGCACAGATCGCAACGGCAATCGCTGGCGAACTTCCAACCAATCTTGACGTACATGTGCGCGGAGATATCTCTGAACACGACTCTTCAATCCTGGCAATCAGCGCGCTGAAGGGTGCACTCCTTGCAACTGGCGCCGAAGATGTTACTTATGTAAACGCTCCAGGACTTGCAGCTGCTCGCAATCTGACATCGACTTCAGATACTGATGCAGTTAGCCCGGAATACCGCAGCATGATTTCTTTACATTGCGCACTTGCCAATGGAAAGTCGATCACCGTTGATGGAACTTTGATGGGCATCCGCAAAGTCGAAAAGATCATCGCAATCGATGGTTTTGATTTAGATCTTCCACCAACCGATAACTTGCTCTTCTTGCGCTATGCCGATCGCCCAGGCGTTGTTGGTGCAGTTGGTAACGCACTTGGTAAAGCCGGAATCAATATTGCAGGAATGCAAGTTGCCCGCGCTAGCGCCGGGGGAGATGCGTTGATGGCTATCACCGTTGATTCACCTGTAGCAGATGCAATTGTTTCGGCAGTTGCAAAAGAAACTGGTGCCGATCTAGTCCGTTCAGTCTCCTTAGTGAATTAGGCGCCGAGATAAATATGAAAAAGATAAATCTTGCCGTTATCGCAGGCGATGGAATTGGACCAGAAGTGGTTGCTCAAGGGCTACGCGTTTTAGATTTGGTCGCCGCAAAGTACGACGTGACTTTTGCAAAGACTGAATACGATCTTGGTGCCGGTTATTGGCATCGCACTGGAGAAGTTCTTCCAGATTCAGTTCTTGCTGAAATCGCTAAGGCAGATGTGATCTTGCTTGGCGCAGTTGGAGATCCAACAGTTCCAAGTGGAGTTCTAGAACGCGGATTGCTTCTTAAGCTTCGCTTTGCATTCGATCACTACATCAACTTGCGCCCTGCAATTCTGCGCGCTGGTGTAACTGGTCCGCTTGCTACAAAAGCGCCAATTGATTTCATCGTTGTCCGTGAAGGAACCGAAGGCCCATACGTTGGCGCCGGTGGAGTTCTTGCTGAAGGAACCGATGCCGAAATCGCAACTGAAGAATCTCTAAACACTCGTCGCGGTGCTGAGCGAGTAATTCGTGATGCCTTTGCGCGCGCCCAAAAGCGCGATCGCAAGAAGCTAACGCTTGTTCATAAGAACAATGTATTAACTCGCGCAGGAAGCCTCTGGACTCGTACCTTCAACGAAGTTGCCAAAGAGTTCCCAGGTGTAACAACTGATTACCTACACGTTGATGCCGCATCAATGTTCTTCGTCACAAATCCTGAGCGCTTTGACGTAGTCGTAACAGATAATTTATTCGGAGATATCTTGACTGATATCGCAGCTGCTATCTGCGGCGGAATTGGTCTTGCTGCCTCTGGCAATATCAATCCAACTGGCGTTTATCCTTCGATGTTTGAACCAGTACACGGTTCAGCGCCAGATATCGCGGGCAAGAACTTAGCTGACCCAACTGCGACAGTTATGTCAGTTGCGATGATGATGGATCACTTGGGCTATGCAGATGCTGCTCGCGAGATTGAAGCGGCAGTAAATGCAGATCTACTTGCCCGCGCAGATAAGAAGCGAAGCACTACAGAAATCGGAGATGCGCTACTCGCGCAACTTTAAAATGAAGATCAAACTAAATCCCAACGCTAAAGATGCCGCTACTCGCGATGCCTTGGTTGCCGAAGGCGGATTTGGTAAGTACTACACAGACCACATGGTTATCTGCGAATGGACCCAAGATGGTGGCTGGGCTGAACCAGAGTTAATTCCATACGGTCCACTCTCACTTGATCCAGCAACTGCAGTTTTCCATTATGGTCAAGAGATCTTCGAAGGCATGAAGGCATATCGCCAACCTGATGGCGGCATCGCGTTATTTCGCCCTGAAGCAAATGCACGTCGCTTTGCAAAGTCTGCGGCTCGTTTAGCACTCCCTGAAATGCCAGAAGCGCTCTTTCTTGAAACAGTTGAAACTCTTGTTAAGCAAGATGCCGGCTGGGTTCCAAATAAAGTTGGTGAATCTCTATACATCCGCCCATTTATGATCGCAACCGAAGTTGGTTTAGGCGTTCGTCCATCCAATAAAGCAACTTACATTCTTATTGCAACTCCAGCTGGCGCTTACTTTGATCCATCTAAGGCAGTATCTGTTTGGATCTCAACCGAATACGTCCGCGCAGCGCAAGGCGGAACAGGTGAGGCAAAGTGCGGCGGAAACTACGCAGCATCTCTTGTTGCACAGAAAGCCGCTGCAAAAGAAGGTTGCGATCAAGTTGTTTGGATCGATGCCAAAGAACGTAAGTGGATTGAAGAAATGGGCGGCATGAACCTTTACTTCGTAAAGGGTAAAGGCGCCGATGCCACAGTAATCACACCTAAGTTAACGGGAACTTTATTGCCAGGTATTACTCGCGATTCAATTCTCTCTGCTGCAAAAGATCTTGGTTACAAGACCGATGAAGTAATGCTCTCCATTGACGACTGGCGCGAAGGCGTTTCATCCGGTGAGATCACCGAAATCTTTGCTTGCGGTACTGCCGCTGTTGTTTCACCAGTTGGCCAAGCCAAGAGCGCCATGGGTACTTGGGTTACTGGTGACGGACAACCTGGCGTAATCACCATGCAGATCCGCAATCACTTACTCGCAATTCAGCATGGAACAACGGCAGATAAACACGGCTGGGTTAAACGAGTTATCTAATGACTATCTCTGATGCTTTCCATATCTATGACACCACTCTGCGCGATGGCGCACAGCAAGAGGGTTTAAATCTTTCGGTTCATGACAAGTTAACTATTGCTCGTCATCTAGATGATCTCGGAGTTGGATTTATTGAAGGCGGTTGGCCAGGAGCTAACCCAAAGGACACTGAATTCTTCGCACTCGCTAAGAAAGAGTTAAAGCTTAAGAACGCCACCTTTGTGGCATTCGGCGCTACTCGCCGTCCCAACGTCAAGGCCGCCGATGATGTATTGCTTGGCGCGCTTCGCGATAGCGGCGCCCCTGCAGTTACCTTGGTTGCAAAGGCATTTGATCGCCACGTTGATCTTGCGCTCAAAACAACGTTAGAAGAAAACCTCGCAATGATCCGCGATTCAGTAACCCACCTTCGCCAAGAAGGACAGCGCGTATTTCTAGATGCTGAGCATTTCTTTGATGGCTACCGCGCTAATCGCGATTACGCACTTGAAGTAATCCGCGTTGCAATGGAAGCCGGCGCCGACGTTGCTGCGCTCTGCGATACCAATGGCGGCATGCTGCCTGATGAAATCGCCAATGTTGTTCATGATGTTTTAACTGCAACTTCTGCACGCATCGGCATCCATTGCCACAACGACACTGGCTGCGCTGTTGCAAACTCCATGGCAGCAGTTGCTGCAGGTGCAACACACGTGCAAGGCACTCTTAACGGTTACGGCGAACGAACAGGAAATGCTGACCTCGTAACAATCATCGCTAACCTAGAGCTAAAGAAGAAGCAGTTGGTCTTGCCACCAAATGCGCTTCGCGAATCATTCCGAATTTCTCATGCAGTCGCAGAAGTAACCAATATTTCACCATCGGCGCTGCACATAAGGCCGGCCTGCATGCATCCGCAATCAAAGTTGATCCATTCTTGTATCAACATGAAGACCCTGCATCTGTTGGAAACGATATGCGCATGTTGGTCTCCGAAATGGCAGGGCGTGCATCTATCGAATTAAAGTCACAAGAACTTGGCGTTGATTTAGGCGGAGATCGCGAACTGCTTGGACGCATCGTCGAGCGCGTTAAAGAGATGGAATCTCGCGGCTTCACATTTGAGGCAGCCGATGCTTCATTTGAACTTCTTTTACATGAAGAAGTTGCCGGTAAGCGACCATCATTCTTCAAGATTGAGCACTGGCTCACCACCGTTGAACGCGCTGAAGATCAGAGCATCGTCACGAAAGCGGAAGTCACTGTCACTGCACAAGGTAAGGAGATCTCTTGCTCTGGTTCAGGAAACGGCCCAGTTAACGCATTCGATAACGCACTTCGCTCAGGACTCAAGCAGTTGTATCCCGAACTCGAAGTTCTCGAACTTACTGATTACAAAGTACGTATTCTAGAAGGCCGCCTCGGCACCGGTGCGATCACCCGCGTTCTTGTAGAAACTTCAGATGGCAAAGGCGAATGGAACACCGTTGGTGTTCACGAAAACGTTATCGCCGCATCTGCAATGGCACTTGAAGATGCAGTTACCTTCGGCTTACTGCGCCAAGGTCGCAAACCCGAGTAACCTTTAAAGCATGGGAAGCGTTGCACTTAGCGAAATCCGCGACGCATTTCTGAAATACCTCGAATCTGAGCGCAACCTTTCCGCCCACACAATCCGTGCCTACTTAGGCGATCTGGATTCTTTCTTCGAACACTTAGAAAAATTAGATGTAACCGACTTTTCAAAACTCGAGCTCTCGCACATCCGTTCGTGGTTGGCTAACCAGCAAGTTAAAGGGGGAGCGCGCACCACACTTTCGCGTCGCGCGGTTTCGATTCGTCTATTTACTAAATGGGCAACCAAGAAGGGCTACCTCGCAAAAGATGTCGGCGCAACGCTTGCGACGCCAAAAGGTGCGCGAACTTTGCCAGATGTATTAAACGTTGCCGATGCCGGACTTGCTATGGATGCGCTTGCAACGAGAGTTGCCGAAGAAGATGGTCCGCTATCAAAGCGTGATTGTGCGATGGTGGAAGTCTTATATGCCAGTGGAGCCCGCGTATCCGAACTCTGCGGGCTGGATTTACAAGATGTTGATTACGAGCGAAACACTATTCGCGTAATCGGTAAAGGAAATAAGGAACGCACGATCCCGCTCGGCAATCCGGCGATGCGCGCACTCGATGCTTGGTTAAAAGAGGGACGACCATCACTGGCTGGAGATAAATCTGATCGCGCCGTTTTTCTGGGAGCGCGAGGAAAACGAATTGATCAGCGCACTGTGCGCACCGTTGTTTATCAAGCGCTAGAAGCTTTAGAAGGTGCAGTTAAGTTAGGACCACACGCGCTGCGCCATTCGGCGGCAACACATTTACTCGAAGGTGGAGCAGACCTTCGCACGGTGCAAGAAATCTTGGGCCATGCATCCCTTGCAACAACTCAGATCTACACCCATGTTTCGACCGAAAGATTGCAAAAAGCCTTTAAACAAGCCCACCCCCGCGCATAAGTAGAGATCAGGGTGTGGATTTAGCACCCCTCGGCGGCAGGTAAGATTTCCCCTGCACCAGAGCCATTCTTTAAAAGAACCTTTGGTGACATCTCAGCACTTATGTATGAACTGACCAATTCAGTAATTGAAATGTCAGGGAATACAAGCCACTTCGGTCCGCAAATTCGTTTGCGGTCGGCGTTGTAGGTGCGACGGGCCTAACAAATTGTTAAGCCATAAACCGAGCAGGTTTATTGCGCTGTGCGCAAAAACCTAAAAAGGAGAACGCTGCCATGGCAGTTGTAACAATGCGAGAACTCCTCGACAGTGGAGTCCACTTCGGACATCAGACACGTCGCTGGAACCCAAAGATGAAGCGCTTTATTTTCACAGAGCGCAACGGCATCTACATCATCGATATCCAGCAATCACTTGCACTTATCGATCAAGCATATGAATTCGTAAAGGACACCGTCGCAAAGGGCGGACACGTTCTATTCGTTGGAACAAAGAAGCAAGCACACGAACCGATCATGCAGCAGGCTGCGCGCGTTGGAATGCCAACCGTCACTGAGCGCTGGTTAGGTGGAATGCTCACTAACTTTCCAACTGTTTACAAGCGTATTCAGCGCCTCAAGGAGCTCGAAGCTCTTGAGAACGCAAACGATCTTTTGCTTACCAAGAAAGAACTCCTTGTTCTTCGTCGTGAGCGCGAAAAGCTGTTTAAGAACCTCGACGGTATCCGTCACATGACCAAGTTGCCTTCAGCGATCTGGGTTGTTGATACTAAGAAGGAGCACCTCGCAGTTGCAGAGGCAAAGAAGCTCGGAATCCCAGTTATTGCAATTCTCGACACTAACTGTGATCCAGATGAAGTTGATTACAAGATTCCAGGTAACGACGATGCAATCCGTTCAATCGGACTACTTACTCGCGTTATCACCGATGCAATTGTTGAGGGCATGAAAGCTCGTACAGCAGCTGCACCAACACCTGCTGCGGCAGTGTCCGAGCAACTAGCTGACGAAATGTTGTCCGCGGTTCCAGCTCAAGCTGTGGCTACAGAAGCTGTTCTTGAATCCAATACTCCGGAGGCATAAGTAAATTGGCTAACTATTCAGCAGATGATGTAAAACGTCTTCGCGAAGCAACTGCAGCAGGAATGCTCGATTGCAAGAAGGCACTTGATGAAGCAGATGGCGATTACAACAAAGCCCTCGACATCATTCGTGTTAAAGGACGTAAGGGAGTTACCAAGCGCGAAGGTCGCTTGACTTCAAATGGTCTCGTTGTTGCAAAGGTTTCAGGCGATCTCGGCGTAATGCTCGAACTCAACTGCGAAACTGACT
>JAPLBI010000153.1 GCA_026392815.1 Actinomycetota bacterium | reverse complement strand
GCTTCCTTAGCATCAGTTGTCGGGCTGCCATCTTTTGTAAATGCCCAGCCAGGTTCAAGTTCGGCACCTGCTTGCGCTTTTGCTTGAATCTTTCCGCGTGCAACTGCGCTAGTTGCTAGATCAACAACAGTTGGTGGATTGGTTGGAATTCCCGCAGCGATTGGTGAAGTCGAAAGTAGCGCAGAGTTTCCACCCCATGGCGGCATTACTGCTGGCCCGGTACTAAATGCGATTCCAACTAGCCCGCGATTAATCATCGGCCAGACGTAAATTCCGAGAGCGCCACAGTGGTTTGATCGTCCAACTCCGACAGCGGCAATTCCATTTATTGCAGCGCGTTCAGCAGCAACTTCTGCCGCCTTCTGTAACTGCCAATGGCCAAGACCATCATCGCCATCAAAGACCACCAAACTTGGTAGATCTGTTACTACCTTTAACTTTGCATCGGCTTTAATTCCACCTGCTTGCAAACGCGCGAGATAGAAAGGAAGTCTCATTAAGCCGTGGCTTCCGATTCCCCAACGATCGCTGGCAACGATACAGCGAGCCGTTACATCTGCTTCTTGATCAGGAACACCGGCAGCCATAAGAAGTGATTTCGCTAATTGCGTTGCCGAGCCAACAGTTAGTTGAGCCATTATTTTGCGCTCTCCTTGATTGCACCAACTGCATGTGTTGCAACTTCATTATTTAAGACTTTCATAATATTTGAAACAAGGATTTCATTGATACGCAATTGGCTTTCCTTAGTAATACCTGCAACATGAGGCGTCAAAATCAGATTTGTGATTTCTTCCATTTCTGCTTTAACTGGGGGTTCTTGAGCGCGCACATCTAGGGCAGCGCCAGCAATAACCTTAGTTTTCAAGGCCTCGATCAAATCTGCTTCGTTAATTACTTCACCGCGTCCCACATTTACTAAAACCGCATCAGGCTTCATTAACTTCAAAGTTGCCGAATTTATTGAGCCATTTGTTTCAGGGGTCGATGGCATATGGATGCTGATTACATCGCTCTCTTTTAAGACTTCTTCAATAGACTTAAGTTCAATACCACTTAGATTTTTAGCGTAAGGATCGAAGCCAATCATTTTGCATTGAAAACCTTGCAAAAGCTTTGCAGTCGCTAGCCCCGTTGCACCACATCCAAGCAACCCCCAGGTTAAGCCCGATAGCTCGCGGCCTGGTGTGCGGATCCAATTTCCTTCGCGCGTGACTTGATCGTGTCCTGGGATGTTGCGTAACAAGGAAAGCGCCAAACCGAGAGTTAGCTCGCCAACACTTACTGCATTCGCACCAAGACCTGCAACGACGACAACACCTGCAGCATCGGCTGCCTTGATATCAATATTGTCTAAACCGACTCCGGCGCGCGCAATTACCTTTAACTTAGGTGCCGCAGCAATTACATCTGCAGTTACCTTCGTTCTATTTCTTACAACTAGAGCGGTTGCATCTTTTAGTGCGCTCTTTAACTCATCGACGTTATTCCAAAGATCGTCGTTTCGGACAATGGGAAAACTCCCCTCCAGCTTCTGGAAGGGAGTTCCCCATACATCTTCAGAGATGAGAATCATTATGCGGAGATATACAACTTTGTGAAGGTGAATTCACGGTGGCCCATAACTTCAGCCTTGCAGAGGCGTCCATTAACGGTCTGATTGATGACATCCATCATCATGTCGCCAGCCTTAGTTAAGTCATATTCATAACGCAATAAACCTGAAACATCTAGATCGATGTGTTCAGTCATTGAGTTAGCAGTCTTGATGTTCGCTGTTAACTTGAGTACCGGAATAATTGGGTTACCAATCACATTGCCTTGTCCGGTTGGGAACAAGTGGATAACGGCGCCGCCTGCTGCCATCAGAGTTACACACTCTGCAGCTGCTGATGAAGAGTCCATGAAGTAAAGGCCCTTCTTCTTTGGGTCTGGCGCTTCAGCTGGCTTGAGAACGCCAACAACTGGAACTGAACCAGTCTTGGCGATATTTCCAAGCGCCTTCTCTTCAATAGTTGTTAGCCCGCCAGCAATATTTCCTTGCGTTGGCTGTGAACCTAGAAGGTTTGCACCAGTTGCTTCAATTACCTTGATGTAATTGTCGTAAGTTGTTTGGAACAAGTTACGGCAAGCATCATCGATGCAACGGTCAGCGATCAAGTGCTCGCCACCAGTTAGCTCAGAAGTTTCGCCGAAGAATACGGTTCCGCCTGCTGCTACCCAGCGATCGACTGCTTGTGATGTTGTTGGGCATGAGCCAAGACCTGATGTTGTATCGGATTCGCCGCATTTGATCGACATAATCATGTCGCCCATTTCGGCTGCTTCACGCTCTAGGCCAGATGCATCTTGCAAGAACATTGCAGCAACGCGGCTAGCCTCCTGAATAACTTGGAGATCGCCCTTGCCTTCAATAGAGAACGCTGCAACCGGCTTACCAGTCTTAGCGATGCCATCGGCAACTCTCTGTGTCCACTTTGGTTCGATACCAATTACAACTACAGCGGCAACGTTTGCGTTAACGCCTGTACCGATTAGCGTATTAAAAGTTAGCTCTAGATCTTCGCCGAATTGCAAACGCCCAAACGCGTGTGGGAGTGCAAGAGTTCCTGGAATTACCTTCGCAACAGCTTCTGCAGCAGCATTTGAAAGATCATCAAGGGGCAAAATAATGACGTGATTGCGGATACCCATGGTGCCGTTTTCGCGGCGGTATCCCATTAAGCGCGGCTTGCTTCCCATCGATAACTCCTCATGTTGTGTGTGTGAATGTAATCGCCTTTTTTGATCGCAGCTGATGCCAGACCAACTTTGATTCCGTATTTAATAATCGCTTCGCCATTTGCAATATCTGCAAGGGCAAATTTGTGGCCGAGCGGAATCGCGTGATTTAAGATCGCGGTGCTCTCTGTTCCTTCTTTCACGGATCGCCCGTGAAGAGTTCCTGGTTGCATATCCGCCATAGCAACAGCGACATTGTCACCGTCGTGATGGAGCAGATATTGCGGTGGCGTAATTGCCATATCTGACTTTCCTCTCTCGCATAAAGGGGGTAGTGGTCTGACCTCTTGGTGGAGTCTAGGTTAGGTGAGCGTATTTCGTCTAGCCCTCTGCCCAAATTATCGTAAGTGGTCTAACCTGTGGCTATGAAGAGCGAGCTTCGATACGGGGTTATAGGCGTCGGCAGCATGGGGCGCGAGCATATTTCCAACATCAAGGTGATGGGCGGGGCTGTCGTCACAACGATCAGCGACCCTCACCAGCCCTCAATCGATGCGGCCCTTGAGATGGTCCCGGGGGCCAAGGTCTTTAGCGATCACCGCGCGCTCTTGGATTCTGGCTTAATCGATGCCGTCATAATCGCAACGCCAAATGACACTCATGCTGCGGTCTTAAAAGATGCGCTCGCTACAGATATAGCGGTCTTTGTTGAAAAGCCACTTGCCACAACGGTCGATGATTTGAAATCTATCTTGGATTGGGAGAGCAAGCGCAGCGCTCTTACTTGGATGGGCTTGGAATATCGATTTATGCCACCGGTCACTGAAGCGATTGCGAGAGCCAAAGAAGGCGAAGCGGGAAAAATTCATCAGATTTCGATTCGCGAACATCGCGAACCTTTCTATCCAAAGGTTGATAGCTGGAACCGCTTCACTGAGCGAACCGGTGGCACGTTAGTAGAAAAATGTTGCCACTACTTTAACTTGATGGATTTAGTTATTGGTGAACAACCTATCCGCGTATTTGCTTCAGGCGGCCAGAGCGTTAATCACTTAAATGAAAAATATGAAGGTCGCCAAGCAAATATGCTCGATAACGCATATGTAATTTTGGAATATGCCAGTGGTGCTCGCGGAATGCTTGATCTCTGCATGTTTGGCGAAGGTTCCTTCGATAAAGAAATCTTAACAATCATTGGAGATCAAGGAAAAATTGAATCATTCCTTCCTTCACAAATTGTTAAAGCCTCACGCCGTGATTCGGTTGGAAACCTCGATAACTGGGCAAGTGGTGCCAGCCGTGCGCGTGGCAGCGAAATAAAGATTGTTCATAACTACGATGTCAAATACATGGGCCATCACTACGGTGCTTCATATATCGAACACACAAAATTCCGCGATGCGATTTTAAATTCCACTGCCGCTGAAGTTACCTTGCTAGATGGCGTAACAAGCGTTGTTACCGGCCTTGCTGCACATAAGAGCATCAACGAAGGTCGCGTCGTTGAAATCAAAGAGCTTTGGGGCTAACTACCAACTACTCCAAGGCTTTGCATGTGTATCAACGATTTCAGCCAAACGTTGTAAACGTGGAATAGATACTTCCCTAAGCGCCTTAGGTATATCCGCCGCTCCAACAATATCGGCCCATACTG
>JAPLBI010000184.1 GCA_026392815.1 Actinomycetota bacterium | reverse complement strand
GTTGGAACTGATCCAACCTGGGTAGGAAGAGTTCGTAGGTCGTTGGATGATCCAAACGCAATTGATTTATTTGTTTGCGGAGATAACCTTCGAAAAGGTGCAGCGTTAAATACTGCACAAATCGCAGAGCTCGTTGCCGCTGAATTCACTCGCTAATTCCACAACGCTTCGCCTGTAGACTCACTTCATGACCATCGTTGTCGCAGGTGCCACCGGTCTTGCTGGTTCAGCAATCGTCCGCGCCTACGAAAAAACTGGTGAAAAGGTTATCGGCATTAATCGCAGCGTCTGCGATCTTCTCGACCGCGATGCCACCATTGATTTCATTAAGAAGGCTAAGCCTGCGATCGTTGTCGATGCTGCAGCCAAGGTTGGCGGCATCGGAGCCAATAACGCTTTTCCAGTTGAGTTCCTGGCCGATAACGTGCGAATTCAAAGCAATCTTATGGAAGCTGCACATGCGGCAGATGTAGAAAAATTCATCTTCCTTGGATCGAGTTGTATCTATCCGCGCGATTGCGCACAGCCAATCAAAGAAGAGTATTTAATGACTGGGCCACTTGAAGAAACTAACTCTGCATATGCAATCGCCAAGATTGCCGGTATCGAGCTGATTAAATCTTTCCGTAAAGAGTATGACCGCAAGTGGATCTCACTAATGCCAACAAATCTTTACGGTCCGAAAGATAATTTCGAGCTTCAAGGTTCGCACGTACTGCCAGCATTTATCCGCCGCTTTGTTGAAGCGAAAGAGTCTGGTCGCGCTAAAGAAACTTTATGGGGCACCGGTTCACCAATGCGCGAGTTCTTACACGTTGATGATTTGGCTTCTGCAGTTGTTCTCGCGGGTGAAAAATATGATTCTGCGCAGCACTTAAATATCGGCAGCGGCGAAGATCTAACGATCAAGGCTTTGGCTGAATTAGTCGCTGAAGTTGCGGGTTTTACTGGCGAAATCGCTTGGGATTCATCGAAACCTGACGGAACACCACGCAAGGTTCTTGATGTTACGAAGGTTAAATCGCTAGGTTGGTCACCTGCGATCTCGCTAAGAGACGGAATCGCTTCAACAATCGAGTGGTATATCGATGCAACTGCAAAGGGAGTAAGTCGACGATGAGTAAAAAAGTTGCCTTCATAACTGGTGTTACCGGCCAAGACGGTTCATACCTTGCAGAGTTCTTGCTAGCTAAAGGCTATGAAGTACACGGACTTATCCGCCGTTCCTCAACATTTAATACCTCTCGTATCGACCATATCTACGAAGATCCACACGCTAAAAACCCAAAACTCTTCCTGCACTACGGCGATCTCATCGACGGCGTTGGACTTACAAATTTAATTCGCGAAATTAAGCCAACTGAGGTTTATAACCTTGGTGCGCAGTCGCACGTGCAGGTTTCATTTACGATGCCGCAATACACCGGACAGGTAGATGCAGTCGGTGCGGTCGGTCTGCTTGAAGCGATTCGCTCTGCAGATATCGACACTCGCTTCTACCAAGCATCAACATCCGAACTCTTTGGTTCAACTCCACCACCACAGAACGAACTTTCTATGTTCCGCCCACAATCTCCATATGCGGCAGCAAAGCTAATGGCTTACTGGTGCACCGTTAACTACCGCGATGGTTATGGCATGCATGCCACAAACGGAATTTTGTTTAACCACGAATCACCACGACGTGGTGAAACATTCGTAACTCGCAAGATAACTCGCGCAGTTGCGGCAATTAAGGCTGGCAAGCAAGACAAGTTGTTCCTTGGAAATCTCGATGCAGTTCGCGACTGGGGTTATGCCAAGGAATACGTTGAATCCATGTGGCTGATGTTGCAGCAAGATAAGCCTTCAGATT
>JAPLBI010000038.1 GCA_026392815.1 Actinomycetota bacterium | reverse complement strand
TCCATCTGGGATTGTTTGATTCCAAATAACGCCCCGGAAAAGTGCGCTGACCATATCTGCCGCCCCGGCCATGGCAAGAAATAGCAGAACCAGAATCAAGGAATTGGATAACCCAGCAAATGCAATCGCTGCGCCCCAACCGATGGCCGCCCAAATTACCGCCCGGCCATGAAAACGATAGGTGCGAGTCCAACCACTTGTCAGAGTTACCGCAACCGAGCCAACAGTTCCGGCGGCATAGAGAAGTCCGAGCGCCCAAGGTGCGCCAAGTTGGTCTGCCCAAAATGGAAAGAGCGCAATTGGCATCGCAAAGAACATCGCAGCTAAATCAACTAGGTAAGTTCCCATTAAATCTTGGCGACTAAATGCATAACGCACACCCTCAATTAACCCTGCCAGAGATGGCTTTTGCGCCTCTGGATTGGCAGGCACATTTCTAACGCGCATCAGAAATGCGAGAGAGATAAAGAAGGTTGCGATATCTGCGATGTAACCAACTGAAACGGAGAAGGTTGCAATTAAAACTCCACCAATTGTTGGACCGATGATTACACCGAGCTGCCAACGCAGCGACATCAACGCACTAGCCGCCGGAAGATCAGCATGGCCAACGAGCCGCGGCAAGATGGCATCGGCGCTGGGGCGTTGCAGGCCGTTGACGGCGGCGAAGATGCCGATGACCACATAGATCAGAATTAGATTGGGGTTGGGAGATAGCGCATTGACCAACAAGATTGCGACCAACACCAAGGATGCAACTTCGGTCGCCCAGATCATCTTTTTGCGATCGACGTAATCGGCTAAGACCCCGCCATAGAGCCCAAAGAGAATCAGCGGCACGATTTCGACCACCCCTGAGATACCAACTGCGATGTACGAGTTGGTCATCTCTTTGATCTGAAAGGGAACGGCGACGTAGGTGATCATCGAACCGAGGTAGGTAATCAGGCCAGAGGCCCACAAATTTCGAAAATCTGGGTATTTTTTGAGCGGAGTTAGATCAATCGCAAATTTTGAACGCTTATCTTCTTCCACGTGGGCTAGTTAAAGGTATTTTCGGCGCCAGGGAAAGTTCCCCCACGCACATCGGCTGCAAATTCTTGGGCGGCTGCCGAAATTTCAGAACGCAAATTTCGATAGGCCTTGGCCAACTTTGGTGGATTGGCAGTTAGCCCAACTAAATCTGTCCATACTAAAACTTGGGCATCGCAATTAACTCCAGCGCCGATTCCGATAGTTGGAATCGAAAGGGCCGCAGTTATCTTTGCGGCGAGTTCTGCCGAGACGAGTTCTAAGACAATGGCGAATGCACCAGCCTTTTCCAGAGCGAGCGCGGCCTGCAAAATCGCATCCCCATCTTCACGGCCCTGAACGCGATAGCCCCCAAGTTGATGAAGTGATTGCGGGGTAAGGCCGAGGTGGCCCATAACCGGAATGCCGGCTGCGGTTAACTTTTCAACAGTTGCTAAATGCGCACCTTCTAGTTTTACCGCCATGGCACCGGCCTCTTTAAAGAAGCGGATCGAAGTTGCCAGGGCTTGTTCAGGAGATGACTCGTATGAACCGAAGGGAAGATCTGCGATGACAAGTGCGCGCTTTGATCCGCGCACCACGGCGCGGGTTAGCGGAATCATTTCATCGATCGTCACAGGGATGGTGTTCTCTTCGCCCAGAAAATTATTGCCGGCGCTATCGCCGACCAATAGAACAGGAATGCCTGCGGTATCGAAGATCTCTGCCGTCATCTGTTCGTAAGAAGTGAGCATCGCCCATTTTTCGCCTGCGGTCTTCGCCTTCTTCAAATCGAGAATCGTGACGCGACGATGTGCCGCCCCACCATAAAGGGTCGTTGTACTCATCTGTTCCTCCAGCCTCGAAGCTTCGCGAGAAGTCTCCGGGTCTTAATTATTGAGGGATCTTTTTAATGCGGGTTCTGGGACTAAGGGTATTCCATTACTCTTGAAGAATGAAGTTGCGAGTAGCCCTCGCCCAGGTCAACCCAACAGTTGGTGATCTGGTCGCCAACGCTGCCTTGGTGCGCACCAACTTCACGACCGCCCAAGATGCGGGCGCGCATATCGTCGTATTTCCTGAGATGGTTTTGACGGGATACCCGGTTGAAGATCTCGCGCTCCGTCCTTCATTTCAACTAGCCAGCCAGAGCGCATTAACTGAATTAGCTGGTCAATTAACTGGTGGATGTGTGGCGATCGTTGGTTATTTAGATCAAGTAAATGGCGCCCCACAAAATATGGTTGCCGTCATCAGCGATGGCCAGGTCGCGGCGCGCTATGCCAAGTGCCATCTACCTAACTACGGCGTCTTCGATGAATTCCGCAACTTTGTGCCGGGCGATCAGACTTTGGTAGTGCGCATCCATGGCGCAGATATCGGAATCGCTATCTGTGAAGACCTCTGGATCGATGGCGGTATTACCGCCCAACTTGCTGAACGCAAACCTGGGCTCGTGATCGTTCCGAATGGTTCGCCATATGAACGCGCTAAAGATGACACACGTTTAGCTCTGGTAACCAAGCGCGCTCGCCAAGCCAATGCTCCATTGGTCTATGTAAATATGACCGGTGGCCAAGATGATCTGGTCTTTGATGGCGACAGCATTGTGGTTGGCGCAGATGGTGCGGCCATTGCCCGAGCGCCACAATTTGAAGATGGCGTCGCGTTAGTTGATATCGATGTTGCGACTAAGACAAGTTCGCCAGATGTGATTATTTCTGAAGATGAAGTCAGCGTTGATCGCGCCCTGATTCCTGGGGTGGCAGTTCGCCTGGATGATCGCGAAGAAATTTGGAACGCGATTGTTGTTGGCTTGCGTGACTATGTTGAGAAGAACGGCTTCCGTAGCGTTGTCGTTGGTTTATCTGGCGGCATTGATTCGGCGTTAGTTGCAGCCTTGGCTGTCGATGCACTTGGTGCCAAGCGAGTAAATGGCGTTGCGATGCCAAGTAAATATTCATCCGATCATTCGATCTCTGATGCCCAAGCCTTTGCCGATGCCACCGGCATTCATTTCCGCACCGTGCCAATTGCGCCGATGGTTGATGCCTATATGAATAACCTGGTTTTAAAGGGCGTTGCTGAAGAAAATCTGCAGGCCCGGGTGCGCGGAACAGCGCTAATGGGGATCTCAAATCAAGAAGGTCATTTAGTTTTAGCAACCGGCAATAAATCAGAGCTCGCCGTTGGTTACTCAACTCTTTACGGAGATGCCGTTGGCGGCTTTGCCCCAATTAAAGATATTTACAAGACCGATGTCTGGGCGTTATCTCGTTGGCGCAATGAAGTCGCGCGCGCACGCGGTGAGGCCGAGCCAATTCCAGTTAACTCAATTGAGAAAGAGCCAAGTGCAGAGCTGCGCCCTGACCAAAAAGATACTGATTCACTTCCCGATTACTTGTTACTTCCAGATTACTTATTACTCGATCGAGTATTAACGGCCTATGTAGATGAAGATCAAGGATCGGCGGCGTTGCTTGCGGCCGGCTTTGATGAGGCGCTGGTTCGCCGAGTAATTGCGATGGTCGATAAGGCTGAATACAAACGGCGCCAATATCCGCCAGGTCCAAAGGTTTCTAAGCGTGCTTTTGGCAAGGATCGCAGACTTCCAATGACTTCGCGCTGGCAAGAAGTCCATAAATAATGACTTCGCGCTGGGCTGAGTAAGGGCCGCGTAACACAGCCGTAACTTTGACTTGGATCTGGGGTATGACTTCCCACGATTCACATCCTGATTCACAGATGAGTAAGCAACAAGAGTTCGTACTTCGCACAATCGAAGAACGCAATATTCGTTTTATCCGTTTGTGGTTTACCGATGTCTTGGGTTATTTGAAATCTGTGGCAATTGCACCTGCTGAGTTAGTTAACGCCTTTGAAGAAGGTATCGGTTTCGATGGTTCTGCAATTGAAGGCTTTGCCCGTGTTACCGAATCAGATATGTTGGCAAAACCTGATCCTGCAACATTTTCAATCTTGCCATGGCGCACTGAAGCACCAGGTGCTGCACGTATGTTCTGCGATATCACCATGCCAGATGGATCACCATCACATGCTGATCCACGCAACGTACTTCGTCGCACTTTAAATAAAGCAGCCCAGATGGGTTACACCTGTTACACCCACCCCGAAATTGAATTCTTCTTATTTAAAAATTCACCAGTTAAAGGTGAACAACCAGTTCCTGTTGATCAAGGTGGATATTGCGATCACACACCAGCCGTTGTGGGACACGAGTTCCGTCGCCAAGCGATCACTATGTTGGAGGCGATGGGAATCTCTGTCGAATTTAGCCATCACGAAGGCGCGCCAGGACAACAGGAAATCGATCTACGTTATGCCGATGCCTTAAGCACGGCAGATAACATCATGACCTTCCGCCATGTAATTAAAGAAGTGGCACTTGAACAAGGTTTCTACGCTTCCTTCATGCCAAAGCCATTTACCGAGCATCCTGGTAGCGGAATGCATACCCACGTCTCGCTCTTTGAAGGTGAGAAGAACGCTTTCTACGATGCATCAGCCGAATTTAATTTATCTAAAGTTGCCCGCTCATTTATCGCCGGCATCTTGAAGCACTCATCCGAAATCACTGCAGTAACAAACCAATGGGTTAACTCTTATAAGCGCCTACAAGGTGGGGGAGAAGCTCCTTCACTGATTTCTTGGGGGCATAACGATCGCAGTTCGCTAGTGCGTATCCCGATGTATAAACCAAATAAAGAGAATTCAACTCGTATCATCACTTCCAGCCAATCTCGATGAAGCGATTGGCGTTATGGAGAAGAGCGCACTGGTCCGTGAGACTTTAGGTGAGCATGTATTTGAATATGTACTGCGCAATAAGCGCGCCGAGTGGCAGGACTACCGACGCCAGGTCAGCGCTTACGAGTTAGACCGCTATTTACCTGTCCTGTAACACCTAATTTGCCCTTTGGGCTGTTACTTTATTGGCATGGCTAAAGCGATAACAGACAATGGTTTACGACGCATCAATTTAATTGCTGGTGTTCTTCACTTGGCACAGATGTTGGCAGTACTTGCTCTCGCATCTGACTTCACGCTACCAATTACTGCGCGATATATGTCTGGTCCTCCCGGAAGCACTTACGGCGATCTAATCGTCTTATGGGATGCACCTCTTGCAATTGGTGTCGCAATTTTCTTAGGCCTTTCATCTCTCGCCCACTTCATAGTCGTTAGCCCTAAATTCTTTCCCCGTTACATCGCAGGACTTGCAGCTCACCGAAACTTCTTCCGTTGGGTTGAATACTCAATTAGCTCTTCAGTAATGATCGTTCTAATTGCACAAGTAACAGGAATTTCCGAGATCACCGCCCTGATTTCAATCTTCGGTGTCAACGCTTCAATGATTCTCTTTGGTTGGCTGCAGGAAAAATATGAAGAGCCTGGTAGCGGTGGGTGGGTTCCATTTATCTTCGGTTGCATTACCGGCATAGTTCCTTGGCTGGCACTTGTCTTCTATGTCTTTGCAATTGGCGGAGCAGGCGAGAATAAAGCGCCAACCTTCGTCTACTTCATCGTCTTCACAATCTTCGTTTTCTTCAACTCATTCGCACTTGTTCAATTCCTTCAATACAAGAAGGTCGGCAAATGGTCGGATTATCTTCGTGGAGAGCGTACCTACATAACACTTTCCCTAGTCGCGAAATCACTCCTTGCCTGGCAGATCTTCGCCAATACACTTATCCCCGTATAGAAATTTAATTAAACTTTTATTGGAGGATACGTGTCACTACGTTGGGGATATTTAGGCGCAGGTGGAATTGCTGACATCATCGCCACAGATTTTGGCCATGCCGGGTTAAAAATCCAAGCAGTTGCAACGCGCGATATGGCGCGCACCAACGCCTTCGCCGATAAGTTCAATATCCCAAACCGCCATCCTGATTACGCAGCCCTGGTTGCAGACCCTGAAGTAGATGTTGTTTACATTTCCACTGTTCAGACTCTGCACCGTGATCATGCGCTCTTGGCGATTGAAGCCGGCAAGCATGTCTTGCTAGAAAAGCCTTTCACCATGAACGCTGCAGATGCTCATGAAATTTACGCAGCAGCAAAGCGCAAAAATGTCTTTGTAATGGAGGCGATGTGGACTCGTTTCTTGCCAACTATGACGGCAGTATTTGCCGCTATCGCTGCTGGCGAAATTGGCACACCACACTTTGTCTATGCCGATCACAGCCAGTATCTGCCAATCGAAAGAGCACCGCGTTTATGGAACCGCGAACAAGGTGGCGGAGCACATTACGACCTAGGGATTTATCCAATGCATATGGCAATTCGCGCGCTCGGTTTCCCAGATTCAGTTAGCGGAAAATCGATCATGACCGATACCGGCGTTGACTCTGCAACTGCTGCCGTATTGCAATACAACAACGGCAGTCTGGCGTTGATTAACTCATGCATGACCATGGCAGGCACTCTCACCGCGGCAATTCACGGCGATAAAGGTCGCATTGAAATTGCTGGTTGGTTCTTCGAACAGACCACTTTTACTATTTACGATAACCAACATAAATTGGTTCGCACTTACGAAGAGAAAATTGCGGGACGTGGAATGCAGTATCAAGCAGTTCACGTTGAAGAGTGCATCGCTAAAGGGCTAATTGAAAGTCCAATCCTTAGCCTTGCCGATACTGTAAAAATTATGGAAGTTATGGAGCAGGTTCACGTCTTTTAAGCCTGGCTTGCTCGTATCTGACTAATCGCGTTACTATTTATCTATGACACTTCGCAGCCTCCTCCTTCGCTGCCGTGGCGGGGCCAAGTAACCGGTCCCCTCGCCGCGGGGTTTGTCGCACCGGTAAAACCCGACAAAACCCAAAAAATTAGGAGTTAAGAAATGTCTCAAGATAATAATTTCCCTGATCAAAAACCTTCAGCGATGCCGGTGCATCGTTACTCATCATTTATTCCAGTAGATCTTAAAGATCGCACTTGGCCAACTAAGCAGATGACTAAGGCGCCGCAATGGTGTTCGGTCGATCTTCGCGATGGCAATCAAGCCTTAATTGATCCAATGGATACGCCGCGCAAGTTGGCGATGTTTAAGCTTTTAGTAAAGATGGGCTACAAAGAGATCGAAGTTGGTTTTCCATCTGCATCACAAACTGATTTTGATTTCGTTCGCAAAATTATTGACGAAGATATGATCCCCGATGATGTTGTAATCCAGGTTTTGACTCAGGCCCGCGAACCGTTAATCCGTCGCACCTATGAAGCGATCAAAGGCTCCAAGCAAGCGATCGTCCACCTTTATAACTCAACATCTACTCTGCAACGTCGCGTGGTCTTTGGCCTAGATAAAGAAGGCATTAAGAAGATCGCAACTGACGGTGCGCAACTCTGTCTCGACCTGGTTTCAACTGTGCCTGGTACAAAGGTTTCCTTTGAGTATTCACCTGAGTCATATACCGGCACCGAACTCGAATTCGCAGTTGAAGTTTGCAACGCAGTAAATGCGATCTGGAAGCCGACTCCGCAGTGGAAGACGATCATGAACTTGCCAGCAACAGTTGAAATGGCAACTCCAAATGTTTACGCCGATTCGATCGAGTGGATGTGTCGCAACCTGGTAAATCGCGAGAGCGTAATTGTTTCACTTCACCCACATAACGATCGTGGCACCGGAGTTGCGGCAGCAGAACTTGGTTACTTAGCTGGCGCAGATCGCATCGAAGGAACGCTCTTTGGAAACGGAGAGCGCACCGGAAATGTATGTCTGGTAACTCTTGGTATGAACTTGGTTTCACATGGCATCGATCCAATGATCGATTTCTCAGATATTGATGAGATTCGCCGCACCGTGGAATATGCCAACCAACTTCGCGTTCCAGAACGCCATCCATATGGTGGAGATCTAGTCTTCACCGCCTTCTCTGGCTCGCATCAAGATGCGATTAAGAAAGGCTTTGAGCACCTTGAAAGAGATGCGCTGGCAGCAGGTGTTGATAAAGATAACTTCACTTGGGCGATTCCGTATTTGCCAATTGATCCAAAAGATATTGGTCGCTCATACGAAGCCGTTATCCGCGTTAACTCGCAATCCGGTAAGGGTGGAGTTTCCTATCTGATGAAGCACGAGCATCATCTAGATCTGCCACGTCGCCATCAAATTGAATTTAGTCGCGTTGTGCAGGCTAAGACAGATACCGAAGGTGGCGAGATAACTTCAGATGCGCTGTGGCATATCTTCGAAGATGAGTATCTGCCAACTGAATCTGCTCCTTGGGGACGTTTCAGACTTAAAGGACTTTCGCAGACTTCAGTATTAAATGAAGATGTTCACTTAACTGTGACAATTCTTGATCGCGGTGAAGTTAAGGAACTTTCTGGCCAAGGCAACGGTCCAATCGCTGCCTTCTGCAATATCTTGCAGAACTACGGCGTAGATGTTCGAGTACTTGATTACTACGAGCATGCCCTTTCTGCCGGAGGCGATGCATCAGCTGCTGCCTACCTAGAGTGCTCAATCGGTAGCGAAGTTTTCTGGGGCGTCGGAATCGACCCAAACACCACAACTGCTTCACTTAAAGCGGTCGTGTCTGCAATAAATCGCGCTATTCGCTGACTACCTTTACCTTCGTGAGCCTTTATCGTGACGAAGCGATTATTTTGCGCACCCAGAAGTTGGGTGAAGCAGATCGCATCATCACGCTCTTAACCCGCGAACACGGCCGCGTACGTGGCGTTGCAAAAGGCGTTCGTCGCACGATGTCTAAATTTGGGGCGCGCCTTGAACCCGGTAGCCATGTAGATATCCAACTTCATAAAGGTCGCACCTTCGACACGATCAGCCAAGTTGAAGCGATCAATAATTACGGTGAAGCGTTAACTGATGATTATCAGCGTTGGACAATTGCATCAGCGATTCTTGAAACTGCTGAAAGATTTATTTCGCAAGAGTACGAACCAGCGTTGCAAGAGTTTCAATTAGTTGTCGGCGGCATGAAAGCGCTGGCTGAAAATCGTTATGACGCATCGCTTATCTTGGATGCATTCTTATTACGCTCCCTTGCTATCGGTGGCTATGCGCCATCTACTACCAATTGTTCGCGCTGCGAAAAACCCGGACCTCATCGTTACTTCTCGCTAGTTGGCGGGGGATCGGTCTGTATGGAATGTCGGCCATCGGCATCGGCAACTCCCGCCCCCGAAACTCTGCAATTACTCGGCGCTCTTTTGAGTAGTGATTGGGATGTTGCGCAAAATAGCGAACCTCGTCATCGCCGCGAGGCTAGTGGTTTAGTCATTGCTTACTTACAATGGCATCTCGAACGTGGCCTACGCAGCCTGCCGATCGTGGAGAGAGTTTAAGAGTTGAGTAAAATGATCGAGATCCCAGAACACATCGCGATAGTGATGGATGGCAATGGCCGTTGGGCAAAAGATCGCGGACTTGCGCGCACCGCAGGACATGAGGCTGGCGAGAAAGTCTTATTCGATTTAGTAGAAGCAGCAATTGGATTTGGCGTAAAAGAGTTAAGTGCTTACGCCTTTTCAACTGAAAACTGGAAGCGTACCCCTGAGGAAGTTAAGTTTTTGATGGGTTACAGCCGAGATGTACTGCGCCGGCGCCGCGATCGTTTAAATGAGATGGGTGTAAAGATCCAATGGATCGGCCGCCCACAACGTTTATGGAAATCAGTTATCTCTGAGCTAGAAGAGGCGCAGGAGTTAACAAGGAAGAACAAGACCTTAACTTTAAATATGTGCGTGAACTATGGGGGACGCTCTGAACTCGTTGATGCCACAACTGCACTGGCGCGCGATGTGAAGCGCGGCAAGTTAAAGCCTGATGCGATTACTGAAAAGACAATTGAGAAATATCTTTACTCACCGAAGATGCGCGATGTTGATCTGTTCTTGCGTTCATCAGGGGAGCAGCGCACTAGCAACTTCCTGCCGTGGCAATCGGTCTATGCCGAATTTGTATTTATGGATGTCTTATGGCCGGATATGACGCCAAAACAGTTGTGGAAAGCTATCGAGATTTATTCTGAAAGAGATAGAAGGTTTGGTAAGGCTTAGCACTTTGTGCAGAGGCCAAAGATCTCTGCAGTATGACCGACATCGCGAAAGCCATGTTCCTCGGCCATCGCCTTCGCCCACTTTTCAATTGCACCGCCCTCAATTTCAACGGTATCTCCACAGCCCTTGCAGACTAGGTGATGGTGGTGGGCTTCTCCGCATAAGCGATAGATCGCTTCACCATCATCGCGGCGAAGTACATCAACGATCTTGTCGTTAACTAAGCTCTGCAGCGCACGATAAACGGTGGTTAGCCCAATGCTTTCGCCTTCACGTTGCATGAGGCGATAAATTTCCTGTGCGCTAGCAAAACCGCCAGCGCGTTCAAGGGTGCTCAGAACCCTTGGGTTGGATCTAGACATTATTTATTCCATGCCCTTTATTCCATGCCGTGGAGTGAACCGACAAGTGCCCACATCACAACTACGCCAACGATGGTCGCCATGATTGTGTAGCGCGATTTATGGCGTGAGTGCGCCTCTGGCAAAATATGTGCGGTGGCAAGATAGATAACAATTCCGGCAAAGAGCGCCAGATAAAGTCCAACAAAGTTATCGTTGACTGCAAAACTAGAACCAATCGCGGCACCGCTGATACGTGCAATTGCATCGACGCCAAGGAGCCAAAGCCCCTTCTTGCTCCACGAACCGCTCTTAATTAAAAACGAAACAGTATTTAAGCCATCAGAAAATGCGTGTACAAGAAGTGCGATAAAGACCGCAACGCCTAAGTTATTGCTGACTGAAAATGCCACACCTAGCGCAACGCCATCGAGAAATACATGGCCACCCATCGCGAGCGCACCAAATGCACCGGCGATATTGGATGAGTGTTCGTGCTCATGTCCGTAATCAGATTCGGCGGGTTCGTGTGAACCGAAGAGTTGTTCGTAGAAGTGCAAAAGTAAGAAGCCAGCAATTAGCGCAATCGATGCTGCTGGTGCATGGAGAATCTCTTGGGTGTTTAGCTCGAAGATTTCTGGAAGTAAATCAAAGGCGACAAGACCAAGGAGTAGTCCTGCCGAAAGTCCTAAGACCAGATGGAGGCGATCTTTAGATTTAATGGCTAAGTACCCGCCGGTGGTTGTGGCGATTGCAGTCGAAGCTGCCAGGATGATTGCGATATTCATGGCTGGAAGGTATCACAAATGAAAATGATTTTCATTTCCGTATCCCATCCACGGCCTGGCGCTAGGCTCAAGCCATGATCGCGATCGCAAGATTTGAGCAGGCGCTAAGCCAAGCCGTCGATTTTCGGGCTGAACTCGAGTCGGTTAAAGCGGTTTTATCTGAGGCCGCTGGATTTATCTCAGCCACGGTCGGCCAGAATTTAGATGAGCCAACCCTCTGGGTTCTAACCACCGAATGGGAGAACGTCGGCTCTTATCGCAGGGCGCTGAGTTCAACTCGTGCAAAGTTAGAGGCGATTCCAGTGCTGGCTCGCGCAATCGATGAACCCGGAGCCTACGAGTAAACTAAGCACACGATTGCAACGACCGTTGCCTTTCGCCGACAGCCAGCCGGAGCTATTCGCTTTTCACCGGCTAAGAAACTTAGCCGGATGGAGAATTAAGAGTGGCCGTAGATCGTTTAGAAAATAT
>JAPLBI010000165.1:19261-25261 GCA_026392815.1 Actinomycetota bacterium | reverse complement strand
CGAAAAATACGATACCGATTGAAAATACTGTTAAGCCGATCCAAGTTGTATTTGAACGACCAAAGCGGTGGACCAACTTTGAATTCATTCCACCCGCAATAATTGCGGCAACGCCCATCGCAGTTCCGTGAAGTCCGGCAACGCCAAGTGATGTGCCTTGATCCTCACGAAGTAGCGCTTGAGATGGACCGAATCCACCAGTGAAGAAGTTAACCGTCGCTACTTGAAGTGCGAGCAGCCAGAACTGCCCGTTACGCTGAAATGTCTTTGGCATCTGGGCTTTAGAGCGCTGCTACAACGAAATCGATTGAGGCAGTAAGCGCATCAATATCACTTGGATCAACGGCCGGGAACATACCAATGCGAAGTTGGTTCTTACCCAGCTTGCGATAAGGCTCGGTATCAACGATTCCGTTGGCGCGAAGCGCTGCAGCGACTGCAGTTGCATCGATTGATTCGTCGAAGTTAATTGTGCCGACAACCTTTGAACGCATTGCAGGGTCTGTGACGAAAGGAGTTGTGTAAGAAGTCTTTTCTGCCCATGAGTACAACTTGGCAGAAGATTCAGCGCTACGGCCGGCTGCGAATTTAAGACCACCGTTGTTGTTCATCCATTCGATCTGATCAGCGAGCAACATAAAGGTAATTAGCGCTGGTGTGTTGTAAGTCTGATCTAGGCGTGAGTTCTCAATTGCGATTCCGAGATCAAAGAACGCTGGAACCCAACGACCACTTGCCTTGATTTTTTCAGCGCGCGCAATTGCAGCGGGACTCATTAGCGCAAGCCAAAGCCCACCATCAGATGCAAAAGATTTCTGTGGTGCAAAGTAATAGGTATCAAATTCTTTTGCATCAACTTCGAGTCCACCAGCGGCGCTTGTTGCATCAACAAGAACTAGCGCACCATCTGTTCCAGCAGGGCGCTTGATTGGCATCGCAACGCCAGTTGAAGTTTCATTATGTGTAAGTGCGTAAACATCAACGCCCGCTTCGGCAACTGCTTGTGGATGTGAACCAGGTTCTGACTTAATGACAGTTGGCTCGCCAAGGAATGGCGCTTCCTTTGCAGCAGATGCAAACTTTGATGAAAACTCACCGAAAACTAAGTGTTGTGATTTGTTTTCAATTAAGCCAAAGGTTGCGATATCCCAGAACGCAGTTGATCCGCCGTTTCCGAGTACAACTTCATAACCTTCTGGCAGCGTAAATAGTGAGTTAAGTCCTTCGCGCACGCGATGAACCACGTTCTTAACTGGCTTCTGGCGGTGAGATGTTCCGAGAATCGATGAACCAGATGCGCCGAGTGCAGCAAGTGCTTCAGGGCGAATCTTTGATGGACCACAACCAAAACGGCCATCACGTGGTTTGAGATTATCTGGGATCTTAATATCTGCGCTCATGGGCTAAGACTACGGGTAGTAGCGAGTGATCTCCCACTCGGTATCGCTGTTAGCCCGCTCATAGCGCAAGCGATCATGCAGCCTTGAATAGCGCCCTTGCCAGAATTCAATACTGATCGGTGTAACTCGATAGCCGCCCCAATGTGGTGGCTTCGGAACGGTGCTGCCCTCGGGCCATTTTTGCGATGCACCGGCGAAGCGTTGTTCAAGTTCTTCACGTGATGAAAGTGGTGAAGATTGCGCACTCGCCCACGCCCCAATCTGGCTAGACCAAGGACGCGATGCAAAGTATTCGGCAGATTCACTTTCAGAAATCTTTTCGACAAATCCACTTATCGAAACTTGGCGCTCCATCGCATACCAAGGAAATAAAAGTGTGACTTGCGAATTTAGCTCCATCGCTTGCGCTTTACGAGATGAGTAATTTGTAAAGAAGGTAAAGCCGCCTTCAGAGATATCTTTTAATAAAACGGTGCGCGTAGAGATATGTTCTTCCGGACCCAGGGTTGAAAGCACCATCGCGTTAGCTTCGACGATAAAGTCATTTGCCGCCGCCTCCTTTAGCCAGGAGCTGAAAGCGGCGAATGGATCGGCGGGTAAATTCTCGAGTCCGACCTCGCCGTAAGAACGGCGCATGGCACGGATCGCTTCACGGTCGAGTTCGCTCATAGATGTATCGAACCTCACTTTCACTTCCGCGTCATCTTCTGGCACTTTCTGGCCATTTCTCGTACTAGTGGTCGTCAGCACCCCCTCGGACGGTGCAGAATTGGAGCATGTCAGATGATTTCAAACCCGGCCTGGAAGGCGTTATCGCCTTCGAATCACAAATTGCAGAACCAGATAAAGAAGGCAGCGCACTGCGTTATCGCGGCGTTGATATCGATGACCTTGTTGGTCGCGTTACCTTCGGAAACGTATGGGGCTTGCTAGTTGATGATCTATTTAATCCAGGTCTTCCAAACGCTGAACCATTCCCACTTCCTGTTCACTCAGGTGATGTGCGCGTAGATATCCAATCAGCGATTGCGATGTTGGCACCAGCATGGGGTTTCAAACCACTACTTGATATTTCAGATGAAGAAGCGCGCAGCAACCTGGCACGTACATCTGTAATGGTTCTTTCATACTTGGCACAAGCTGCTCGCGGAACTTGGCAGCCAATGGTTCCGCAATCAGAAGTTGATAAGGCGCATACAGTTGTTGAGCGCATGATGATCCGTTGGCGCGGAGAGCCTGATCCACTTCACGTTCGCGCAATCGATGCTTACTTTGTATCAGCAGCAGAACACGGAATGAACGCGTCAACATTTACCGGTCGTGTAATCGCATCAACTGGTGCAGATGTTTGTGCAGCAATCTCTGGTGCAATCGGTGCGATGTCAGGCCCACTTCACGGTGGCGCTCCATCACGTGTATTGCACATGATTGAAGAAGTAGAAAAGTCTGGCGATGCAACTGCTTATGTAAAGGGCTTGCTTGATCGCAAAGAGCGCTTGATGGGATTCGGACACCGCGTTTATCGCGCCGAAGATCCACGCGCTCGCACACTTCGTCGTACTGCTAAAGAACTTAACGCACCACGTTACGCGGTTGCAGAAGCGCTGGAAAAGGCTGCTCTGCAAGAGCTTCGTGAGCGCCAACCAGATCGCGTCTTGGAGACAAACGTTGAATTCTGGGCTGCGATTATCTTGGACTTCGCAGAAGTTCCAGCACCGCTCTTTACTTCAATGTTTACCGCTGCTCGTACTGCAGGTTGGTCTGCACACATCCTTGAGCAGAAGCGCACTGGTCGCTTGATCCGTCCATCTGCACGTTATGTTGGCAAGGGTCCACGCAAGCCAGAAGATGTTGACGGCTGGGATGACTCAGTCGGAATGCTTCACGGCTAACCAATAAAGTTATGGCTACACGTCGAAACATTGTTTGGTTTCGACGGGATCTGCGTATTTCTGATCACCCTGCTTTAGTTGCAGCGATTGAAAATAGCGATGAGATAGTTCCTGTCTTTATCCTCGATAAAACTCAGATCGCTGAAGCTGGCGCAAAACTCCTTGCCTATATGGGTCAATCACTTCGCGCACTCGATGAATCACTCGGCAATAAGTTGCACATCATCGAAGGCGATCAAGTTGAAGTCTTAAAAGAACTCATTGAACTTTACGGTGTCACCGAAGTTCACATCTCAACTGAATACGAACGCTTTGGCGCAGAACGAGACCTACGTGTTGAAAAAGCGGGCATTAATTTAATTCGTACCGGAAGTCCTTACGCAGTTGCACCGGGTCGTGTTGTTAAGCCGAGTGATGGCACCCCGTATCGCGTTTACACACCTTTCTATCGCGCTTGGTGTGTGCATGGCTGGCGCGCACCTGCCAAGACTCCGAAAGAAATTAAGGCGCCAACTCCGCCTGCTAAGTACCGCGCCTTTCCTGATTTTGTAATGCCAGAAGGCGTTGAAGTTATTCAAGCAGGAGAATCAGCAGCGCTGGCGCGCTTTAAAGAGTTTGTTAAGAAGGGCCTTGATAGTTACGACGAGAATCGCAACTTTGCCGCCATTGATGGCACTTCCAAGATGAGTACTTACCTAAAGTTTGGCGAGATCCATCCGCGTACCTTGATCCAAAACTTAGGCGATTCCAAGGCGCACGATACTTTCCGTAAAGAGATCGCTTGGCGCGAGTTCTATGCCGATGTTCTATTTAACAACCCACATACCGATACTGATTACTACGCGCCACAATTTAAGGCGATGCGTTATGACAAACCTGGAAAGCAATTTAAAGCTTGGTGTGAAGGTAAGACGGGCTACCCATTTGTTGATGCTGCGATGCGCCAGTTAGTTAAAGAGGGCTGGATGCATAACCGCACGCGCATGGTTGTGGCATCTTTCTTAGTTAAAGACCTGCACCTCGAATGGCAACTAGGCGAGCGTTTCTTTGCAGAACACTTAGTTGATTTTGATCCTGCATCAAATGCTCATGGCTGGCAATGGACTGCTGGAACTGGAACTGATGCTTCACCTTATTACCGCGTCTTTAATCCAATTGAACAAGGTCGACGCTTTGATGAAAACGGCGATTACATTCGAAAGTATGTTCCTGAGCTAGCTCACTTATCTGCGGCAGAGATACACGAACCGTGGTTGTACTTAGATGGATATTCAAAGGGTTATGCAGAACGAATTGTTGATCACGCGGCCGAACGTCTGGAATCACTTGAAAGACTTAAGGAAATCAAGGCTGATAAACCGCTGCCTCCACAATAGCCACACCGCTGCGCTTTGCTTCATACATCGCAGCGTCTGCTCGTTGCAGTAAATCACCGTTCTTATCGTTTCTCACATGTCCAATACTCACGCTAATTGAAATTTGATTTCCTCCAACGGTAAATGGATAACTCAACGTTGCACGCAGTGCATGCGCTACTTCTAACGTTGTATCGGGGCTACCGAGCACGATTACTCCAAACTCATCTCCGCCAAGTCTTGCCAGAACAGAACCTGTTGGAAGTGATCGACTAAATCGTGCTGCTACTTGTTGCAGAATTTGATCGCCCATCTCATGGCCATATTGATCGTTAACCGGTTTAAACCCATCGAGATCCAATAAAAGCAGGGCACCTTCCACGCCACTTAGCGCGCTGATTTCAGCAACTAAGCGGCGGCGATTAGGTAGACCAGTTAACTCATCGGTGCGCGCCAAAATCTTCTCTTCACCTAAATTACTGGCCTGCCTGATAACTAGAGTCATTCTTACAAATGCCATAAATAACGTAGCGATAGTTGGAATAACAACATAGATCGGGAAGTAATCCGGACGAAGTGCAATTGCAGATAGCAGCGCGGGGCTGATAAAGATGGAGACTGCAATTAACGCTGGATGGATTTTAGTTTCTGCCTGCAGATTGTTTGGCGCTGCCCATAACGAGAAGGTGATGATGGTTATTCCAAGTAACCAACCGTTATCGCTGATCTGTCCAAATTGGTAAGAATTAGTAATTTGCGCCCAGAGAAAATAGAAATCAGTAATCGCAAAAATCATAACTCCAGATATCAAAAGCGCTGATCTAGTTGAAAATCCAGAGACAACTGCGCTAACAATGGCGATTACAACTAAAGCGATATCGCAGACTGGATATAAGACTGCAAAGAAGGCGCTAGTGCTATCCCCAGGGATATTGGAGATGAATTGAATAAGAATCAACGCAGTAACTATTGAACTCAAGCCCAGCCCAAAGATCGCTGCATCTAGCAGCTCAAGTAAACGAAGCCGCTGCCTACGTCCAAGAATGCGGGGAATTGCTATGAAGGCAAAAGGGTAGAAGAGCGCATATGCAATATTTGAAAAGAGCAAAGAATTAGCATTGAAGTTAAAGAATTGAGCAAGGCTCGAATAGAGCGAACCGATTCCCCATGACGCTATTGCAAGTGTGGTGAAAGAGATCGCAAATGGATCGCTGTGAAGCGGTGCGCGAATTAGCGAAATAATCGCCGCAACGATAACCAGGTTAAAGAGAAATAGATCAAGAACCATTCCAGCATTTATCTGCAGAATTTTGGCTGCGGTATGTCCGGCCAAAATAGCCAGAGCGAACCATT
>JAPLBI010000165.1:1988-19253 GCA_026392815.1 Actinomycetota bacterium | reverse complement strand
TCCAGATTAGATGGGTGCGCACCCACGTAAGTTAAGGCGCGCGATTAAGCAAAACGAATAGGGCTAACCTAAGGCTTGCTCAATCTAACGAACGGCTTAAGTTAAAGAGTTAGAAACCCTTGCTGCAGATCAACTTGGCCATGCCAAGTGTGGTCTCAATATCGGTCTTAGAGCTCTCAAATTGGCTGATCGCTTGTTCTTTTGCTCGCTCACTGCGATCACCCTGCTTACCAACAGTTGAGTAGGCCTTAATCGCTGCTTCATAACTACGAACCGCTGCGGCGTACTTATCGATAGTCGCCTTGTTCTTAGTTAGATTTGCAGTATCTGCTCGCAGCGCAGTTAGCGCAGTGTTGATTGTTGCAATCTTTGCCTGATATTCAGGAATCAACTTATTGGCTTTCTCAGTTTCGATCGCTTGCTTGGCCATATCTGCATCTAGCTTTGCAACAGTTTCATCTGTCGCAGCTTTGATCTTTGGCAAGTTTGCAACGGCCTTGTTATAAGTATTTGCTGTGTTAAGGCAATCCAGTGACAACCAAGTTAGCTTTGAATTCTTGACCAATGGGTTCTTGGCACAACGGTATGAAGAACCGCTTACCTTTGTGGTTTGGCCAGCCTTTTTACAAGCAACGCCATTGCTGACCTTGGTTGCAGCACTTGCTGGTACTGCAGTGATAGATGCGAGTACGAGAGCGGTGGCTCCGGCTACGACGATGGCCTTACGAAACATGAAAACCTCCATTGGTGATGAGGTCATTTTAGCCAATGAGTGCTTGCATATCGGGGATGCAAGCGGAGAAAAGCATGTGAATTAGCGTTGTTTGACTCGCAAATTCATTCCAACCCTGCGAACGAGTGGTCGTGGAGCCAGAGTGATGAAACCCACCAAGAGTTTGTACTGCCATCCCGGAACCGAGACCGCCTTTCCTGCCTGCGCATCTTTCCAAGCCTGTGCAACAAGTCGATCCGAGTTAAGCCACATGAACTCTGGCAATCCCGCCATCTTCATACGTCCGCGTTGATGAAACTCGGTACGAGTAAATCCTGGACAGAGCGCTGAAACTTTTATCTTGGTAGCTGAAAGTTCGGTGTGAAGTGATTCGCTCAAAACAGTTAGATACGCCTTCGAAGCGCTGTATGCACCGCCTGCAATAAAGCTGGCAACTGATGAGACGTTAATTACTGTTCCTGAATTGCGTTCTTTCATTCCAGGAAGTGCCACGTGCATCAAGCGCATGGGCGTGCGCACCAATACTTTGAGGACTTCTTCCTCTTTTGCTAAATCACTCATCGTGAAAGCCTTATTTATTCCAAAACCAGCGTTATTAACAAGTACTTCAATTTCGTTATTCTTAATAAACTCTTCAACTTTGGCACAACCAGATTCGGTTGCTAAATCGGCGACGATAACAAAAGATTCGGCACCGAATTTATCCTTCAACCCTTGCGCTCGTTCGTGTAGACGAGCCTCATCGCGTGCGACCAAGACCAGGTTAAAACCTTGCGCCGCAAGCAAGCGAGTAAAGCTCTCACCTATTCCGGCAGTTGCACCTGTTACTAGCGCCCACTTTTTCATTTCGCCTCCGCAACTAATTTACTTAAGAGCGCCATAAGCGCTGGCCGGAACAACTGGATCGTTAGGTCGTATTGGAGCAAGATACTTGTAAGGAGCGTTTTGTGCGGGACGTTGGTCAGCCTCACCTTTATTTGGCCACAATGACATTGCGCGCTCTGCTTGCGCAGTAATCGTCAGAGATGGATTCACACCTAGGTTTGCGGTGATGGAAGCCCCGTCTACTACATGAAGAGTTGGGTAGTTATAAACGCGGTGGTACGGATCGATAACTCCAGTTTTTTCATTTGCCCCAATTACACAGCCACCAACAAAGTGAGCGGTAAATGGTGCGCTAATTAAATCCCCAATATGCCCGCCTGCGATTCCACCATATTCATTTGCGATATGTCGCACCGCTTCATTGGCCGCGGGAATATAAGTCGCATTTGGCTTATCGCTATCGTTCTTGGAAGTTAACTTAAATCCAAATAAGCCGCGCTTTCCCTTTACGGTTACGGCAGAGTCAACATCTTGCATAACAAGTGCGATTACCGTCTTCTCGCTCCAGTGGCGCACATCAATTATTCGCAAAAGCAGCGAAGGCTTGGCTAAGAACTGCTTTAACCAATCGCGGCGCCTTTCTTTTCCAGTAAACCCATCGGTCATGATCGTTTGCAGCAATCCCATGAAGTTGCTTCCTTTGCCATAACGAACAGGTTCAATATGGGTATGTTCATCAGGAAAGAAGGAAGAGGTTATAGCTGCTCCACGACTGAAATCGTTATCGCGGTTATCCATAAGCGCACCAGTGAGGGCTTCACTATTTGTTCGAGAAAGGGCGCCAAGACGATCCGAAAGCTGTGGTAATTGTTTACGTTTCATCTTATGCAATAACTTCTGAGTGTTAAATGTTCCGGCAGCAACCACAAGTTGATCTGCAATAAAGGTTGGTCCGCGCGAGCCATCCCAAGCTCCGGTCTTCTCAGTTTTAATTCTCCATTTTCCATCGCTACGCTCTTCGAATTCTGTAACCGTTGTCATTGGAAATACTTTTGCACCAGCACCTTCAGCAAGACCCAGATAATTCTTGGGCAGAGTGTTCTTTGCGTTGTGGCGACAACCGGTCATACATTCACCGCAGTTTGTGCAGCCTTTGCGATCTGGTCCTTTGCCACCAAAGTAAGGATCACTCGCTGCTACGCCTTCACCTTTTCCAAAGTAAATTCCAAGTGGCGCCATCTTAAAAGTTTGTCCAACGCCCATCTTGGTTGCCGCTGATTTCATAGCCACATCAGATGGCGAGAAGTAAGGATTCTCTTCAACTCCCAGCATGCGTCGAGCTTGTTCATACCAAGGTTCGAGTTCGCATTTCCAATCAGTGATATCTGCCCACTGTTTATCTTGGAAGTATTTATCGCCAGGTTGGTACAAAGTATTGGCGTAGACCAGTGAACCTCCGCCAACGCCTGCGCCACAAAGGACAAGTACATCGGGGAGGATATGAATTCTTTGGATTCCGAAACAACCGAGTGCTGGCGCAAATAGAAATTTATTTACGCGCCATGAGGTCTTAGGGAAGTCCTGATCTGCAAATCTCTTTCCGGCTTCAAGGACAGCTACGGTGTAACCCTTCTCGAGCAATCGAAGCGCAGTAACGGATCCACCAAAACCGGATCCGATTACTACGACATCGAACTGCAATTCCTTCGCCATCGCAGCCTCCCGTTTTTAAACGGTTAACTCCGCGACTGAGATTCCAGCTGTTGATTCATCACGAATATGCCAACTGGTTCCATACTCTTCAAGTAGATCAAGGAAAGGCTTGGCATCAAACCATTCTGGGCCGTTCACGCCTTCTGGTTTCCAAGTTCCCTTATGCAATAACTCCATTGCAATAACTGGATTAATTGCAGTCTGCCAAACAACTGCTTGATCTCCGTAATTAGCCATTGACCATTCGTTATCTACAACGTTGTACATGTAGCACGCATATGGTTTGCCTGACTTATCAAGGCCTTTAACTAAAGTGCCGGCGCAAGTTTTTCCGCGCATACGTTCACCAAGAGTTGCTGGATCTGGAAGAGATGCGGCAAGCAGATCGCGCGGTGAAACAGGATGGCCTTGAACTTCAACTGTCTCTTTACGATCCATGCCGAGCATATGAATTGTCTTGAGAGTCGTGATGAATTGCGCACCAAGTCCGTATTTGAAGTTAACTTTCTTGGCATCGACTTTCTGCGGAATCAAAACAACTTCTTCGTGCTCAACGTTTACGCACTCAACAGGCCCGATTCCTTCAGGGAAATCAAAGACCTCTAGCTCGCTAAATGGTTCAGTTGTAAACCAACCGCGACCATCTTCCCAAACTAGTGGCGGATTCAAACACTCTTCAATAGTTGTCCAGATTGAAAAAGATGGAGCAAAGTCAGCGCCTTCAACTACCAAGTTAGAACCATCGAGAATGGTTACTTCATCAATTCGGCTAAAGAGATGGTCAGATGCATATTTAGCAAAGACATCGCTCATTCCCGGCTCAATGCCCATACCAACTAGCGCGTAGATACCGCGTTCGCACCAGTTCCAGTCACGAGCGAATTGTTCATCGCCGAGCTTTACGCCAGTTTCAGAATTTGGGTAATGCGGATGCGGACGAGAAAGGGACATCGCCATATCCATATAGTTCTTATTTTCAATTTCACAAGCCAAGAAGATCGGCATAACAAAGCGCGGATCTACGGCGTTAATGACAATATCTGGATTGGCCTTGCGAATCAGTGCGCGAATATCCTCGAGCTCTGCGGCGTTCACCTCCGCAGCTGAAAAGCGGGGATCTTTTACTCTTGCTACTGCTTCTTCGGCGCGTGACAGGTTGCGGTCTGCAATGACCATTGAAGTAATAAATGGTCGACGAGATGCGATATTTGCTATTGCCCTGCCAACTCCGCCTGCGCCGATAACGAGCGCTTTCATGGGTGGCCTTTCATTCTTTAATACACACGATTCGTTGTTGAACGCGTTAGCCCTATGTTAATCGTAGAGATAACCTTTGCCAAGTGAAGATAACTTTTACGCAGGTCCCCGTAGCTCAGTGGATAGAGCAACCGCCTCCTAAGCGGTAGGTCGCAGGTTCAACTCCCGCCGGGGACACCATAAAGACTTTAACTGAAAATTACGGTGCGATGCCCAACGATAAAGATGCGATCTTCTGCATAGAGTTTTACCGCTTTAGCAAGTACGCGACGTTCGATATCGCGACCAAGTGCAATTAGCTCTTCAGGTGAAGATGAATGAGTTACATGTGCAACATCTTGTTCGATGATTGGACCCTCATCTAAATCAGCAGTTACAAAGTGCGCTGTAGCACCGATGATCTTTACACCGCGATCATGGGCCTGGTGATAAGGCTTAGCGCCTTTAAATCCTGGCAAGAACGAGTGATGAATATTGATGATCTTGCCCGGAAGTGCCGCGCAGAAATCATTAGATAGAACTTGCATGTAACGCGCTAGAACTACGAAATCAATCTTTAACTCTGCAACTTTCGCCAGCAACGCTTTCTCTTGAGCCGCTTTATTTGAGGCATCAACTGGCAGATACATAAATGGAATTCCATGAGATTCAACTAACTGCTTCAGATCTTCACGGTTTGAAACAACTAGTGGGATTTCAATCGGTAGCTCACCGAGTTCAAGGAGATACATTAAATCGCGCAGGCAGTGGCTCTCTTTAGTAACCATAACTAGTGCACGTGGCTTCTTTGCAGTCTCGCGAATATGTAGCGCAGGTGAAAATTTTCCTAAACCTTCGCCCAGACTCTTCTCCGCAGCGGCCAATCCTTGGGAAGTCTCGAAGCGAGTGCGCATCACAAAGGTATTTGTTGTGTGATCTGTGAACTGCTGGTTTTCAATGATGTTGCCACCGCAGTGAAGAACGGCAGTTGTCATCGCATGGACAATTCCTGGTTGGTCTGCACATTGCAGATTTGCGATGAGATCCATGTCGTAAGGGTACGCGTTAGCGGTTATAGATAGAAATTAGTGCGTCATGGTGAAGCGGCGCAGCGGCTTTGGCGCCCACCAGTTGGTCTCACCAAAGAGCCTCATCAACGCTGGAACCAACAAGGCACGAATTAGCGTGGCATCTAGCAGTACGGCAAGTGAAACTCCAAAGCCCAACATCTTGATCGATGTCACGCCGCTAGTCATAAATGCAGCGAAGACGACTGCGAGAAGGAGCGCTGCTGCAGTAATTATTCGTGCAGAACGTTGCAGTCCAGTTGCTACAGATTCGATATTGCTCTTGCCAGCCATATGTTCTTCGCGAATGCGAGAGAGCAGGAAGAGTTCATAATCCATAGAAAGTCCAAATACAACAACGGCAACCAAAATAACGGTTCCAGAATCTAGCGTTCCGGTAACGGTGAAATCACCTACTAACCATTTGAGATTACCGTCGATAAATATCCACGTGACTGCGCCAAGAGTTGCAGTTAGCGATAGAGCATTTAGCAACACCGCTTTAATCGGCAAGATAATTGAACCGGTAAAGATAAAGATCAAGATCATTACCCAGAAGGCGATCCAACCAAGTGCAAGTGGCAAAGTTCGGGAGATTCCACTTTGCGAATCTGTGAAATCGGCAGCTGCGCCACCAATAAGAGCGCCATCTGGTTTATCCAAGGCGCGAATCTCTTTAATTAGTCTTTCAGCATCCATGGTTCGAGAAGATTGGCCAGGAATTACTTGGATACGTAAATCATTTCCGTAAGTTTCGATTTCGCCGACGCGTGCAATTCCGTCAACTTTGGCAACTGATGTAAGGAAATCACTTACTTGGCTTTCTCTTCCGACGCCGTTGGGAATAACAACTTCAATTGGGCTGCCTTCAAATCCGCTAAATCGTTCGGTGATCTTTGCTGAACCAATCGCAGCAGGATCACTTGCTGGCAGAACGCGAGAATCTACTTGCGCAAATGCAATACTTGTAATTGGTGCAGCCATTACTCCGAGCAGAAGAAGTGAACCAATCACAACAGGCACTGGTCGCTTCATGACATTGCGCGCAGTGTGCGCCCAGCGTCCATCTTCCTTAGGAGTTATTCCACCTTTTCGTACAGCGCCCTTATCAATTTTGTGTCCAAGCAGCGCCATGATTGCAGGTAGCGGAATTAACGCACCAAGAACTGCCAAGGTAACAACGCTTACCCCGGCATAGCCAAATGACTTAAGAAAATCTAAAGGAAAGAATAAGAGCGCGCTAAGCGTTACAAGCACAGTAAGACCTGAGTAGAAGACAGTCTTACCCGCAGTGTTAATTGTTGTGCGCACCGAGTCTTCAACGCTCTTTCCAGAGTGCAACTCTTCACGGAAACGATTTACCATTAATAAGGCGTAATCAATACCAAGACCTAGCCCAAGACCGGTGATCAAGTTAAGGGCAAAAATGCTCACATTGGTAAAGAGGGTAATTAGATAAATAATAAAGAAGGCGCCGAGGATTGCGCTAATTCCAACTACCAGTGGCATCGCTGATGCAACGAGTGCTCCAAATACAAAGATAAGTAGTAAGAAAGTCAGCGGTATTGCGATGGATTCGGCAAGTAACAAATCTTGTTCAATTTTATGGTTAATCGCATAAGTAACTACACCGGCACCTGCTGCATAGATCGTCAGATCTCCGCGCTTGCCATCGAAGGCAGCTTGAATATCTTTACCAATTTGTCCGATCGAATCAAAGTCACCTACCTCGGTATTTGCATAGGCAAATAAAAATGCCGCCTTACCGTCAGTTGATTTCAAGTTAGGTGCGCCACCAGTTGACCAGAAAGATAAAGTCTTTGAAATTCCAGCAATTTGCCCGACTTCTTTCTCAACTGCAAGTGCTTCTTGTGAAATCGCAGCGTCATCAACGCTCTTGTCACCGCTATCAATAATTAAAATAGCAACAGGTTCTTCAACTTTGAACTTTTCAGATAAATACGTTGCTGCTTTTGCAGATTCGCTATTGAGATCTGAATAGCCACCCGAATCTAATTTTCCAAAGGCGAGTGAGCCAATGCCACCGGCGAGGAGAATTCCGAGAGTGAAGAGGATTAAAACACGCTTGCTGCGCTTAACAATGAAATGACCAAGGCGTTCAAACACAAGCAAACTATGTAGGATTAGCCCTAGTTAGGCAATTGAGAATTGCGTATTGAGGGGGTGAACCGCGTCATGTCACAACTGTTCCCAGAATCTTCTAAAGATGAACGCGATCCGCGTGAGGATGAAAACGAATCAAAGCGACGTGAGGAAGAGATTAAAGGCGATAAGCCGCCACATCACGATGACTGATCTCAGTAACTATTCAGATTTAGATGGTGTTGCAGGTTTTGGTGCTGAATCTGTTTTATAGAAACCAGATCCTTTAAAGACAACGCCAACTGCAGAATAAACTTTTTTAACTTCGCCCTTACATTCTGGGCAGGAAGTTAGAGGCTCATCAGAGAAGCTCTGGAAAGCCTCAAAGGCGTGCTCGCAAGCAGAACATTGATATTGATATGTAGGCACGCGCTATCACTCCTTCTCTTATTCGTTTAAATCACAGCCCTAAATCACAGGCTGGGGGCTGGTGTCTAAGTCTAAGGAAGTGAGACGATAGAGGCGAATTAAGAGGAGATTTGAGAGAGGGTGGGTGTCACAAGTGAAGCGTTTAGCGGCAGTTATTGCAGCGCTGGGATTTACCGTTCTTCTAGCAGCGCCTGCGCTTGCTAACTCTCTTATTGCCACATCACCAATCGCTGGTTCGACTCTGAAAGTAGAGCCAAGTGCAGTGACGATCACTGTTGAAATCACACCTATGGATATGGGCAATGAAGTAACTGTCACAGATCCATCTGGTCGTCGCGTAGATGATGGCACCTTAACTGTTGCCGGAAACGATTTGATTGTTGGAATGAAACCAATTACTCAGTCAGGTGTTTATAAAGTCTCTTACAACATTATCTCCGAAATGGATCTGCCACTCGAAGGATCTTTCGTCTTTAACTTTTCAACTCCAACAATTTCCGTGCCAGAAGAAGTGGTTCCAACAACGCCTGCAAAGATAGAAGGCAGCGACTTTGGAACCAACTTATTTGTAATCGGACTGCTTGTTGCCTCACTTGCAGTTCTGATTGCACTTGCGCTCTATGCGCGAAAGATATTTAACGAGCGATGAATTTACTGGAGATAAGTAAATTCTTATCCCTAGCTGCGGGCATCACCACAATCGGTTTGCTCCTGGCTATCGCCTTCTTCTTAAATGATGTTGAGGGAAAACTTGGCGAGAGAGCCAAAGCCTTAAGAAACATAACTTCATTTGCAGCACTAGCTTGGGCGATAGCAACTGGTATTTCGATAGTTGCCACATTGGCGAATATTCTCGGAACAGATCTATCTGGGGCTTTAGATACAACATCGATGCGTTCCTTTATCTCGCAGATAACGCTCGGCAAATATATGTTTGCGCAACTCTGTTTGGCGCTGCTCGTTGCGGCAACTGTGGCTCGCATCAAGGGCGTTGCCGGAGCAAACGCACTGCTCTTGCTAAGTCTGGCGGCGATCATCGCACCAGTCTTTGAAAGCCATTCTGCATCTAGCGGTTCACATGCACTGGCTATTGGATCTCTAGTTGTACACGTCGTCGCTATTTCTCTCTGGGTTGGTGGTTTAGTAGCGATCACCTTCTTAAAGGCGCAAGATCGTGCAATGGCGCTGCCACGCTTTAGCGCTCTGGCTTTATGGGCGGCGATAGCAGTATCAGCAAGCGGAACTGCAAATGCTTGGGCCAGACTTAATTTCCAAAGCGCTTGGAGTTCAGATTATGCGCGCTTAGTTCTCCTAAAGATTTTATTAACTGCAGTACTTATCTTCTTTGGCTATTTAAACCGCCGCCAATTAAAGGGATCACTCAAATTAGATGGAAAGCAGTTGGGCCGTTTACTTTCAGTTGAAGTATTGATCATGGCTGTAACTACCTTCGTTGGTTCAAAACTTTCAACGATGCAGCCACCTTTGCGTTCCGAAAGTTCTGTGCTCGATCCTGGCTTAGCAGTTGCTGGAATTGCAACGCCACCACCTCCAAATCTTTGGCGCTTGATCTCGCTCTACGATCCTGATGCGTTGATGATTGGCGTTTTGGTAACTGCCGTCGCACTCTATATAAGAGGAGTAATCATTCTTACGCGCCGCGGAGATAAGTGGCCAGTAGGACGAACCGTTGCCTTTGCTCTTGGAATTAGCGCAATTGATTATGCGACAAGTGGTGGCTTAGGTGTTTACGCCAAGTTCTCATTCGAGTATCACATGATCGCTCACATGCTTCTCGGAATGGTTGCACCAATCGGAATCGTTTTAGGAGCACCGATTACCTTGGCGCTACGCACTTTGCCACAAGGACGCACAAGCCAAGAGCGCGGAGTTCGTGGAACGCTAATTGCATTACTTCATTCAAAACCTGCGGCGGTATTTACAAACCCGGTCTCTGCTCTAGCTCTCTTTGATGGCTCACTCTTTGTTCTGTATATGACACCGCTCTTTGGCAATTTGATGCAGTCGCATCTCGGCCACCTTGTAATGAGCGTTCACTTCTTACTTGCCGGAATTCTTTTCTTTCACGTCATTATCGGAATCGATCCCAATCCAAGAAAAGTTCCACACATTGTGCGCATAGTTATTCTCTTCGCAGCGATGAGCATCCACGCCTTCTTTGCGGTCGCACTAATTTCCACTTCAACTCTGCTCGATCAGGGTTACTTCGCTTCGCTTCAAACACCCTGGAATTTAGATTTGCTTGCAGACCAGCACGCTGGTGGTTCTGTGGCATGGGCGATGGGCGAGATCCCAATCCTGCTTGCGCTGGTTGCCACTTTTATTCAATGGATGCGCGATGACTCTCGCGAGACCAAGCGCATTGATCGAAATGAAGCGCGCTTAGCGGCCATGGGTGAACCTGATGAACTTGCTCAATACAATGCATACTTATCTACCCTTGCAGAACAAGACCGAGATAGAAAAGGCAGAGGCTAACGATGAGCGCGAACGATCTTTACGCACTTCCATCTGAATACAACGATCTACGTGAGAGCGTTCGTGCGCTTGCTGAAAATGAGATCGCTCCACATGCTGCAGCTGTAGATGAAGACCATCGCTATCCGCAAGAAGCAGCAGATGCTCTGCTTAAAGCCGGACTAAGCGCTGCTCATGTTCCAACTGAATTTGGTGGAGAAGGTGCAGATGCACTTGCCGTAGTAATTATTATTGAAGAAGTTGCCCGGGTTTGTGGTTCGTCATCACTTATCCCTGCAGTTAATAAACTTGGATCGTTGCCGCTAATTCTGAGCGGAAGCAAAGCGCAGAAAGAAAAGTGGCTGCCACAGCTTGCAAAAGGTAAAGGATTTTCTTACTGCCTCTCTGAATCTGAAGCGGGCTCAGATGCATCGGCACTTAAAACCAAGGCAGAGTTAAAAGATGGATCTTGGGTAATCAATGGAAGCAAAAAATGGATCTCTAACGCTGGCGTATCTGAGTTCTATACAGTTATTGCGCAAACTGATCCAAGTAAAGGATCAAAAGGAATAACGGCCTTTATCGTTGAAAAATCTGACCCTGGAGTTTCTTTTGGCGCCCCAGAAAAGAAGATGGGTTTTCGCGGATCACCAACGCGTGAAGTTTATTTCGATAACGTAACAATCGGAGATGATCGCCGCATCAGCGAAGTTGGAGCAGGCTTTGCACTCGCGATGGATACTTTAGATCACACTCGCATCACCATTGCCGCGCAAGCTTTAGGTATTGCACAAGGTGCGTTAGATGTTGCAACCAAGTACTCACACGAGCGTAAACAATTTGGTAAAGAGATCTTTGATTTCCAAGGTGTGCAATTTATCTTGGCAGATATGGCGATGAATATTGAGGCTGCTCGTCAATTAACTTATGCAGCGGCTGCCCGTAGCGAACGAGGCGATAAAGATCTGAAATTCTTCTCTGCAGCAAGCAAGACATTCGCGAGCGATGTTGCCATGAAGGTAACAACAGATGCAGTGCAGGTTTTGGGCGGATATGGCTATGTCTCTGACTATCCAGTCGAACGCATGATGCGTGATGCCAAGTTAACTCAAATTTACGAAGGCACTAATCAGATTCAGCGAATTGTTATGGCGCGCAATCTACCTAAAGGTTAATTGAAGCTAAGAATTGAATCTAAGAATTAAATCTGGTGTTGCCGCAGCGTTTAACGGCATATCAAATTCTTCGCGAGGTAGATCAACGCTAGAAATCTCATCTGGATGGATCAATCCGATACTCCATGCGGAAAGTTTTGGAAGCGCGCGATCGTAGAAGCCCCCACCTTGCCCCAAGCGATATCCAGATCTATCAATGCGTAGAGCCGGAACAACAATTAATTTGATCAGCGAAAGGTCGCTAAGTGCGTCACCGGTTGGTTCAAGAAGTTGTTTTGATAATTTGCTTGGTGCAAGTTGATCGCTCGCTCCGCTCCAACGCACCCATTCGAGATCGACGCCGTTTACTCGCGGCAGGTAAAGATCTTTGCCGCTCTTCAATAACGCTTGATTTAGCTCTTGCGTATTTGGTTCATCGCCGTAAGAGATATAACTGGCGATAGCGCTTGCCTTAGAAAATTCTGAAGATGTAGCAAGGTGTGAAAAAGAGTGATCTAGATATCTTTCGTGGCGTTCAAAGCGATAGCGAGTGCGAAGTTCAGACTTCTCGCTTGCTGCACTCATCTAAATCCCCAATTATCTACTGCACTAGAAGTATTGTTTCCGATTATGTCAGACCGCACTCGTGTAGATGAGTTTCTCTCATCTCTATTAGCGATCTGTCGACCACTCGAAGCGTTCGAGATGTCCCTGCTAGATGCGCATGGCGCAACTCTTGCCGAGGATATTTATGCCGGAGAACGTCTAGTTCTCAAGTCCGGTTCAAGAATTCGCTCGACCCAGATCGGACTTGCTGCATCTATTGGTCGCGATCATCTACCGACTCGTCCGCACCCGCGTGTTGTTGTGCTTTCAGCTGGTCCAGATTTAGTTGAACCAGGAAAAGAGTTAAAGGCCGGCGAAGAGTACGAGACTAATTCGTGGTTGCTAACTACTGCAGTGCGTGAAGTTGGAGCAGTTGCATATCGCGTCCACACAATTCCTGACGATGAAGCCCAGCTACAGGCGGTTATTGAAGATCAATTAGTTCGCGCTGATTTAATTATTATCAGTGGAGAGCGCCATGATGATTCATTTGATCTAATTACTCGCACACTTTCGGCAATGGGTGAAATAACCACCGTCGATATCGCTATCGAATCTAGCGGCCGCCATAATTTTGGCGTTATTGGTCCGGATAAGACTCCGGTCGTAACTCTGCCAGGTGATCCAGTCGCTGCTTACATCTCATTTGAACTTTTCATCCGGCCGATGATTCGCACAATGCTTGGTGCGGCAACAATTCATCGCCCATCGATTAAGGCAAAGCTGGAGAAAGCAATTACCTCATCTGGCGGATATCGCTCCTACATCCGAGCAGTCTTATCTGAAGATGGAAAATCAGTTCTCCCATTGTTATCTCAAGGTTCAAGTACTCAGGATGAACAAGCCACGCTCTCTGATGCCAACGCATTTATTGCAGTTCCAGAAGGTGATCTAAATATCACCGCAGGCAGTGATGTCACAGTTGTCGTGCTCGAGCGCCGTTATATATAAGTATTGATATAGGTCTAGATATGTCTGAGCACTGGCCGATTTTTTTAACTGATGGAGATTTGCAATTACGCCCGCTGCGAATCCGCGATCGCCGACGTTGGCTTCATGTTCGCGCTGAAAATAAAGATTGGCTCTCTGATTGGGAGGCCACCCTTCCGAAAGTTCCAGGAGAGAAGAACTCCAGCCAACTCCCTTCATTTAGCGAGATGGTCAGATGGCATCGCCGTGAAGGACGCAACGGACGCTCATACTCATTAGCTATCTGGCAGATTAACGAGCAAGGGCGCAACCTAATCGGGCAGATAACGATGGGCGGAGTTTCATACGGTGCGATGCGGGGGGCGCATATCGGCTATTGGATAGATCGCGCATATGCCAACCGTGGATTTACAACACAAGCGGTAAATATGTTGACCCGCTTTGGCTTTGAAGAACTGGCCTTGCATCGAATCGAAATAAATATTCGCCCCGAAAATGCACCTTCGATAAAGGTCGCCGAGAAAGCTGGCTATATTTTTGAAGGTTTACGACCTAGGTATTTACATATCGATGGAAAATGGCGTGACCATCACTGTTATGTGAAAGAAAATTTCCAGGTCATTTAACCCTCTAAATCCACAGGGTGGCAGGGGTGCTCCTCTAACCTTTACCTATCATGGCTTCTGGAATTATTTATCTTTCGATTATCGGCATGTGGGTGGCTTACTTCCTCCCACGCTGGGTGCACGATCGAAACGAGTTCTCTGGAAAAAATGTAGAAAGATATAAAAGCGCGCTTCGCATAGTTGCAGAAAATTCTCCAGGTGGAAGTTCTGGAACCGGGGTAATTCACACCGACCTAGATCGAGAAGCAAAAATTGCCCAACAACTTATGCGCCGCAGAATTATCTTCTTATTAATTATTATCGCTTTCGTAATGACGACAGTAGGTGCGATTATGCAAACTCTTGCAATTTCATTTATCGGAGTGCCAGTAGTTGGATTAGTTCTCTACTTGGTACATGTTCGCCACCAAACAACTACCGACCGAGCGCGTCGACGTCGCGTTACTCAGATTCATCGCACAACAGTTGGTGTCTCATCAACAAATTTGGCAGATGTTGTTGCACCGAAGCCTTCAACTGAACATTGGATTCCACTTTCCGAACGCGAACTTACTGGTGTAACGCTTTTGCCTAAGGGAACAGCAGCCGCTCGTGGAGAATGGCAACCAAACTCTGTACCGGTACCAACTTATGTAAATGCTCCGAAGGCGATTACTCCAAAGCGGGTAATTGATCTGACAACACCTGGACAGTGGAGTGAAGAACAAGAGCGCCTAGAACGCGAAGCCCTTGCCGCGGCTGCGCCATCGCGCGATGAGATATTTGATCAGCAACTTGCAGATGAAGCTGTTGAGCGCATGAAGCGCAACCGCGCCGCTAACGAATAGTTAGATTTAAACCCAGGAAGGCAGCCACATACGCGCCTGCCATGAATCGTAGGTAATCACATCTCCTGTGAAAAGTGGCAGGAAGAAGATGAAATTTATAAAGATTGCAAAGGCGATAAAGCCCAGAACCAGATAGGTATTTCGCTTACTTTCAAAGTGCATAAGTAGCGCGTAGGCGCAGTAAATAACGGCGAGAATCAAGAAGGGCTGAAAGACAATTGCGTAGAAGGTAAAAACCGTGCGCTCTTGAAAGAAGAACCAAGGTAGATATCCAGCAGCCATTCCAGCAATAATTAAATTAAGTGGCGGCTCATAGCGTTTAACGGCTATCGATCTAATCCAAAAGCCAACAACTACAGCAAGTGCGATAGTTCCCAACCACCAGAGCAGCGGTGTTCCAAGCGCGAGAACTTCTTGCGAACAATTATCTGCCCCGCAAGTCTTTGGGGTTTCGTAGTAGAAAGAGGTTGGTCTTCCCATAATTAACCAACTCCACGGGTTGGATTGGTAAGAATGTTTTTCGACTAACCCCGTGTGAAAGCCCAACATTTGGGAGTGATAGTGAAGGAATGATGTAATTATATTTTCGGAGTAATCGCGCGCCCATCCGCGGCTACTGGCAAACCAACCAGACCAAGAAGTTATATAAATTGATATTGGTAGCAACCCATATTGCGCTGCGGTCTTTACAGTCGGCTTGATTAAGTCACGCCCAGTGTTGTGAGCAAATGCTCGGTAGAGCGCAACAACTGCAAATAGCGCAAGGAAATACAGCCCGCTCCATTTGGTTGCAACCGCTAGACCAAGTGCGATACCAGCCCACCAGTGCCAACGCGCCAAGAAGAAATAAGTCGCAAGCAGAATGAAGAATGAGAGATAGATATCTAACAAAGCTGTACGAGAATGTACTAAAGCCAATCCATCCATCGCCATTAGCGCACTTGCCGCAATTGTTAGATAGGAATTTCTAAACAAACGATTTGCGATAAGGGCGATTAAAACAATCATGGCAGAGCCAAGAAGTGCGCCCATAAAGCGCCAACCAAATTCGTTATTCCCGAATAGCTTTATACCTAGCGCTATCAGCCACTTTCCAACCGGTGGGTGAACGACAAATTCCGGGTCATCTCCAGATATTTCAACGCCATGCGCCAAATAATCACGCGCACCATCTACGTAATAAACCTCGTCAAAGACGAAGCCCTTTGGAGTTCCGAGATTGAAGAGCCGCAGGGCAAGTGAGATCAAAGTGATCGCGCCAACGTAGATGCGGGTTTTCACATACCTAGCGTACTGAGAGGATGTACCCATGGCGCTCACGTTGGCAGCAACTCCTCTGGGAAATCCCGGCGATGCAAGCCCGCGCCTAAAAGATGCGATCGCAAACGCTGAAGTTATCGCTGCCGAAGATTCACGCCGCTTTCATCGCTTATGTTCTGATATCGAAGTTACCTTTACTGGTCGCGTTATTTCATTCTTTGATGGCAACGAAACAGAACGCACGCAAGAGATTCTTGAACTACTGCGCGCTGGTAAAAATGTCTTAGTCGTATCGGATGCTGGCATGCCAACAATTAGCGATCCGGGATTTCGTTTGGCACGTGATGCGATCGCTGAAAATTTAGCGGTAACAGTAATTCCTGGACCAAGTGCACCGGTTATGGCGCTTGCGTTATCTGGGCTTGCAACAGATCGCTTTACCTTTGAAGGTTTTACCCCGCGTGCACTTGGCGCGCGTCAAGCACTCTATGAATCACTACGTTTTGAAGAGCGCACTATGGTTTTCTTCGAAGCTCCACATCGCATAACCGAATCACTGCAAGATGCCCTTGCGGTATTTGGTAGCGATCGCAAGGCGGCGATCTGTCGCGAAATGACCAAGACTTATGAAGAAACAGTTCGTGGAACTCTTGCTGAACTAGTTGCTTGGTCGACCTCAAAAGAGATTTTGGGGGAGATAACCATGGTTATTGCAGGCGCAGCTGTCGGAACGGCAGAAGTGACCGCAGAACAGATGGTTGCGCGAGTTCGTGAATTTGAGGCGGCGGGCATGGATCGTAAGGCGGCGATTGCAACTGTGGCCGAAGAATTCGACCTGCCTAAGCGGATCGTTTATGCAGCGGTAGTTGATGCGAATAAGATGCGTTCGTGAAATCTTTCTACCTAACAACGCCGATTTACTATGTAAATGATGCGCCACATATTGGCCATGCATATACAACCGTTGCCGGCGATGTCTTAACTCGCTGGCATCGCCAACGCGGTGAATCTGTCTGGTTCTTAACTGGCACCGATGAGCATGGTCAGAAAGTAATGCGTACCGCTGAGCAAAATAACGTTGCTCCACAAGCTTGGGTAGATCGTTTGGTGCAAGAAGCGTGGAAGCCAAATTGGACTGCGCTTAATATCGCGAACGACGATTTCATCCGTACCACTGAAGCCCGTCACACCGAACGTGTGCAAAAGTTTCTGCAATCACTTAAAGATGCTGGGCATATTTATGCTGGTAAATATGAAGGCCCATATTGCGTCGGCTGC
>JAPLBI010000165.1:0-1967 GCA_026392815.1 Actinomycetota bacterium | reverse complement strand
CAAGCCGGTTGAACTAGTGAATGAAAATAACTGGTTCTTCCGTCTATCTGCATTTGTTGAGCCGCTATTAGAGCACTACCGCAAAAATCCAGATGCCTGCCAACCAGAAAGTGCACGCAACGAAGTTGTCTCATTCCTTGAAGGCGGAGTTTCTGATCTTTCAATTTCACGTTCTACATTTGATTGGGGAATTCCAGTTCCTTGGGATACCGATCAAGTTGTCTACGTTTGGTTTGATGCGCTCCTTAACTACGCAACTGCAGTCGGTTTAACAGATGCGCCAGATACAGAAGGTGGCAAGAAGTTTGCACAGACTTGGCCAGCAGATGTACATCTAGTTGGAAAAGATATTTTGCGTTTCCACGCAGTTATCTGGCCGGCGATGTTGATGGCTGCAGGTTTAGAAGTTCCTAAGAAAGTATTTGCTCACGGTTGGTTGCTCGTTGGCGGCGAGAAGATGAGTAAGAGCAAGCTCACCGGTATCGCACCATCGGATATCACCGATCACTTCGGCGTCGATGCCTTCCGTTATTACTTCTTGCGCGCTATTCCTTTCGGCAGCGATGGATCTTTCTCTTGGGAAGATATGTCGGCTCGCTACACATCAGAGCTCGCAAATGACTTTGGCAACCTGGCTTCACGCTTGGCTGCGATGATTGAAAAATACTGCGAAGGTAAAGTGCCGGCGAAAGCTACCGATGCCGGACTTTCTGCAGCGCTAACTAGCACCGTTGAAAAAGCCGATGCTGCAATGGTCGCACTTGATTTCCAAGGTGGAATCAACGCGGTTATGGATTTCTGCAAGAAGGTAAATGGCTATGTAACCGAGAAAGAGCCATGGATCCTGGCGAAAGATCCTGCAAATAAAGCAGCGCTAGAAGAAGTTTTATATAACACCGCCGAATCACTTCGCGCACTCGCTGTCTTGTTGCATCCGGTAATGCCGGCAACAACAGAAATCTTGTGGGAATCACTTGGTGCAAATACAACTATTGGTTCACTTGCAGATCAGCAGATCTCAAAGGTTGCACAATGGGGACAACTTCCCGAAGGAACTCTTGTAACTAAGACTCCAGTGCTATTTCCACGACTCGAGACTAAAGAGTAATTTCCTATGGCAGATCGCCACAATCGCGATATTGATCGCCCACTGGCGCCAGCGCCGAAACCACTTCCTGTTCCAACGGTTGATGCACATGCGCATTTAGAAATCGTTACCGATGCTGCACCTGATTCGGCAGAAGTAAAACAAGTTTTAGATGATGCTAAAGCGGCGGGTGTAGATCGCGTTGTACAAGTTGGATATTCGGCAGAACAATCAAAATGGTGTGTTGCAGCAGCCGAACACTTTAACGACCGTGTGCTTGCCGCAGTTGCGCTGCATCCCAATGAAGCGCCAGTCGTTCCAGATCTAGATGCTGATCTAAAGATCATTGAAGAACTTGCTAGCCATCCACGGGTTCGCGCTATTGGTGAGACCGGTTTAGATTATTTCCGCACACCACCTGAACTTCGTAAACGTCAGCAAGATTCATTTAAATGGCATATTGAATTATCAAAGAAGACAAAGAAGGCGTTAGTAATCCACGATCGCGATTCACATGATGATGTCTTATCTATCTTGCTTGAAGTCGGCGCTCCCGAAAAGACTGTCTTTCACTGCTTCTCAGGCGGGGTAGATATGGCCAAGCTCTGCATTGATCGGGGTTACATACTCTCCTTCGCAGGCACGTTAACTTTTAAGAACGCCCCCGAACTTCGCGATGCGGTAAAACTTGTGCCGCACGATCAACTATTGGTTGAAACCGATTCTCCTTTCTTATCTCCTATGCCAAATCGCGGCGCGTCAAATACTCCAGCGCAGATCGCAAATATCGTTCGCGCCATGGCTGAAGAACGTAACGAGAGCGTTGGCGCACTCGCCCAGGCGCTTTCCGATAACGCCGAACGCATCTTTGGATCATTTG
>JAPLBI010000098.1 GCA_026392815.1 Actinomycetota bacterium | reverse complement strand
GCACACCGCGTTATTTTAACTTCCCATGGCGCAGGGCCACTGATGCGAGCAGAAGCCGCCGAGTTTAATGACCTTGCTGCATTTGATGAAGCGATTAAGAACTTTGAATTACAAATTCGCAAGCATCACGAGAAATCAAAGAGCCACGATCGCGAAACTTTACGAAATAAACCGCTTGCAGATTTAGATTAATTCGATGACGGGCTTGGTGAAATACCAGTTTGTGGTTTCTTGCTCTTCTCCATGCGTGGTGCTTTAGCAGGTGGAGTCGGAGGTACAGGTGCCGGTCCGAGCGCTTCAATAGCGGCGTCTCTGATTGCGGTGGCGGCAATAACCGCGCTCTGCTTTGCTACAGCGCTCTGACGTTTCTGGAGTTGAGTTTGACCAGGTGCGCTCAAAGATTTTGCATCGGATAAGGCTTTATCCACGCTCTCTTTAAAAGCCTTATTTATTGTTCGTCTGGCGGCGTCGTAAGCCTTTACCGCTTCAGAAAAAGTCTTTTGATCTTCCTTAAATTTCTCCATCGCAGATTTAAAGTCTTTACTTACTTCAGTTGGAGAAGGAGAGTTTGAATTCCTATTGTCGGCTCCTGCTAAAGGAAGCACCAAAAATGAGGAGGCTATGACGAGAGCAGAAACTGCCGCAGTTCTACTCTTATTCACCTATCGCCACCTTTTCTTAAATTACCTTTATCGGTTAGCCCAAGTATCAAGGCTAATTTTGTGAAATTTCGGTGAAAACGCGTTAATTGATCAAATTTCTAAAAGAGCCTTGGCTATTTCTAATCAAGCATGGAAGGCTTAGTACATGGCTGAGATGATTTTAATCGTAGATGATGAGGCCGGAGTTCGCGAGTTATTGGGCGATGCCCTCCGTATTGCGGCAGATGGAATGTCAGCGCTGACGGCAATTAGAAATAAGAAGCCAGACCTTTTGATAATTGATATCAATATGCCGCTGATGGATGGTTTCGAGTTAGTTGAAAGGCTTCGCTCTACCGGAGATAACACGCCAGCTCTGATGCTTAGCGCGCGTGCCGATCGTGCAGATGTAACGCGCGGATTAACTCTTGGTGCAGATGATTATGTAACTAAGCCATTTGGCTTGGAAGAACTTCTTTTGCGAGTTAAGGCTATTTTGCGCCGTTCACAGATCTCAACATCAAATGGCGCAGATCTTACGTGCGGTCCGATAAAGGTTGATGAAGCAAGCCACACAGTAACTTTTGCTGGTGAGTTAGTAGATCTCTCCCCAACTGAATTCCGACTTTTGCAAGTTCTGGTTGAAAATAAGAATCGAGTCTTAAGTAAGAGTTTGCTACTTGATGAAGTATGGGGAATTACCTTTGAATCTGAGAGCACCGTGGCAGATACATATATCTCTTACCTTCGTAAGAAATTGCATCGCGAGGGATTTGAGGGGATCAAGACTGTGAGAGGCGTTGGCTTTGTAATACAGGAGCCCAAGCCGCAGCCTAAATCTGAGCAGAAGTAAGTATGAAGAAGTCGGGTAGCAAGTTCGCAGTAATCTCAATAATCGTAACAACAGTTCTTTCAACGCTTATTGGGGGATATGCAACCCTCGCTGCTCGGAGTGCAGATTTAGCGCAGATCGATCAATCACTTCAAAAAGTTGTAACTAGGGTTAACGCCTTTCCATCGGAAGCGATTTCAGCTGCAATCTTGACTATCGAAGATGAAAGTTTGGATTTAACTCTTTCTCTAGTCACGCAAGAGGGCGACGAGACGATCATTAACGAATCTCATTTGATCTACCCAGGTATTACCGATTTAGCTTTGGTAAGAAAAGGCTTGGCCGGCGCGTTAACTACAGCAAAACCTACAGAATTTCGTTTTCAATCAGCGTCAATTGCTGGAGGCGACTATCTAGTAATCGCATCATCACTTGATAAGTTAAACGATAATTTCATATCAAATTTGAAGAACCTTGGCATATTCACCGCGGGGGCCGATGCGCTAGCAATATTTTTCTCTATCTACTTCTTAAGACGGCACAACCGTGGGATAGATGCCCAAGCGCTCCAACGCATGCAGCGATTTTTAGGTGATGCTTCGCATGAATTAAGGACTCCATTGACTGTCATCAAGGGTTACAACGAAATGTTGAGTAAAGGGCAATTTACGCAAGCCCCAGACCAAGCGCGTGCATTTTCAAGAGTCGGTTCCGAGATTGAAAGAATGGAGAGTTTGATTCATGATCTATTACTTCTTGCCGAACTTGGAGAAAGTAAGCCAGTAAATTTTGCTGAGGTTGATTTCGACGAGTTAGTCAAAGCCCATCTCAACGACTTCCAAGTACTAAATACATCGCGCACTGTTACTACCGCAATTCCGGATGACTGCTTGGTACAAGGGTCTCGCGAACATTTAAGCCGCTTAATTCAAAATTGCCTCTCAAATATTCTCCGCCACACTCCGGTAGATGCCCCAGTTTCAGTCTCACTTCGCAATATCGGCAAACGTGCAGAGTTAAAGATCGAAGATGGTGGACCGGGGCTACCTGATTCGGCATATGGAAGTGAAATCAAATTTATGAATAGATTCGATCCATCGCGTTCACGCGAAAGTGGTGGTTCAGGCTTGGGGCTGAGCATCATCGCAGCGATAGTTCAAGAACATAGCGGTGAACTTGAACTTAGTAAGAGCCAATTAGGCGGATTAGCAGTAACAATCAGGATTCCGAATTAGCATCAGCAAGTAACTTCCAGAATTACG
>JAPLBI010000009.1:1007-13024 GCA_026392815.1 Actinomycetota bacterium | reverse complement strand
AAGATTGAAATTCGCAACGTTGCAGTAGTAGAAGGTCCAGTTGGACTCTACCTACACAAGACTTCACCGGATCTTCCACCACAAGTTGGAGTTCTAGTTTCACTTGCTAAAGAAGCAGCTGAAATTGGTAAGGATGTTGCACAGCACATCGCAGCGTTCGCACCTAAGTTTGTAAATCGCGAAGATGTTCCTGCAGATCTCATTGAAAATGAGCGCCGTATCGCGGAAGAAACAGCCCGCGAAGAAGGCAAGCCAGAGGCTTCACTTTCAAAGATCATCGAAGGTCGCGTAACCGGCTTCGTCAAGGAAGTCTCCTTGATTGAGCAGGCTTTCGCTAAAGATGCGAAGAAGACCGTCAAGCAGATCCTCGATGAGGCAGGAACCGCCGTCAAGGCGTTCCACCGTTTCCGCGTAGGTCAGTAAACTAGCCAGAACAACGTTTTAGAAAAGGAGCACCCATGCCCGGTACAAGAGGAACGTATCGGCGGGTGCTCCTTAAACTTTCCGGAGAAGTTTTCGGGGGAGAAAAGGGCATCGGCGTAGATATCGATGTTATGCGCGATGTCGCAAAGCAGATTAAAGATGTTGTAAAAACTGGCGTCCAAATGGCAGTTGTAGTCGGTGGCGGTAATTACTTCCGAGGTGCAGAACTACAGCAAGTCGGAATGGACCGTGCACGCGCTGACTACATGGGAATGCTCGGAACAGTTATGAACTGTCTTGCGCTCCAAGATTTTCTGGAAAAAGAAGGCGTCGACACTCGCGTACAAACTGCGATCACTATGGGTCAAGTTGCTGAGCCTTACATTCCACGACGTGCAATTCGCCACCTTGAAAAAGGTCGCGTAGTAATTTTCGGTGCAGGTGCCGGAATGCCTTTCTTTACAACCGACACAGTTGCCGCACAGCGCGCACTCGAAATCGGATCTGAAGCACTTCTTCTGGCTAAGAGCGGCGTTGATGGCGTTTACAGCGCAGATCCAAAGAAGGATTCATCTGCCACAAAATTTGATGTGATCTCGTACAACGAAGTTCTCTCGAAATCGTTGGCTGTTGCAGATGCCGCAGCCTTTAGCCTATGCCGCGAGAATAAGCTGCCGATCATCGTGTTCGATCTGATGGCCAACGGCAATATCGCACGTGCAGTTCGCGGCGAAAAGATCGGCACTTTAGTTTCTTAACTTAAAAAATGTTTTTCAAAGCAGTACCAATTAGAGGAGTAAGAAAATGGCAGATGTAGCAAGTGCTCTAGCCGATGCGCAGAGCAAGATGGATAAGGCTGTAGAAGTTGCCAAGGATGACTTTGCAACGATCCGCACCGGCCGTGCTCACCCTGCGCTCTTCAATAAGATCATGGTTGATTACTACGGTACTTACACTCCTCTATCTCAACTCGCTTCTATTCAAGTACCCGAAGCGCGTATGGCGATCGTTTCCCCTTTCGATAAAGGTGCAATGGCGAGCATTGAAAAGGCGATCCGCGAATCAGATCTAGGTGTAAATCCTGGAAATGATGGCGTGGTTATTCGCGTTGCTCTGCCACAACTTTCTGAGGAACGCCGTAAGGATTACATCAAAGTAGCCAAAGGTAAGGCGGAAGATTCAAAAGTTTCAATCCGCAATATCCGTCGCGCCGCCAAAGAGCTAATGGAGAAACTCGAAAAAGATGGCGATATCGGAAAAGATGATTTAGCACGTGGCGAGAAAGAACTTGAAAAGGTTACTTCAGAGCACGTCACCAAGATTGATGAACTCCTAAAGCATAAGGAGGCTGAACTTCTAGAGGTCTAGAAGTTCTTAATACAAACAAGTGTCTGATTTACATTCGATAAACGAGGCTATCAACAAGCGCGCGGGAAGAAAACTCCTTCCTTCGATCGCTGTCTCGCTCTCGCTAATCGCACTTGTTTGGTTTGCACTTGCTTATCAGCGGGCAATTTTTGCCCTCGTGGTTACGATTGCAGTAGTACTCGGAATTCGCGAGCTAAATAAAGCATTTACAGCAGTTGATATTCATATTCCACTTTGGTCGCTTACTACGGCTGCAGTTGGCCTATGTGCCGCTACCTGGTTTGGCGGAATCTCAGGTCTAGCCGTAGCTACTGCAATTGCATTCCCTTGCCTCTTGGTTCTACTGCTTCCACGTGGAACGGTTAACTTTGTTAAAACCGCATCCGCATCGGCACTTGCACTTGTCTATCTACCATTTCTAGCAGGCTTCTTGATCTTGTTGGCTCGCCCCAGTAATGGGCTAGAGCGCGTCATGACTTTTGTGGTCTTGGTTGGATGTAATGACACCTTCGCATATTTAACTGGCGTACTTTTCGGCAAGCGCCCACTTGCGCCCAAGATCAGTCCCAAGAAAACTATAGAAGGCTTACTTGGCTCGCTTGTATTTACTATCGCAGGTGGCGCTATCGCATTTCATTACATCATGGGCGCCGAGTGGTGGTTAGGTGCACTCGCTGGGCTATTAACTGTTTTCACCGCAACATCAGGAGATCTAATTGAATCTGCGCTAAAGCGCGATATGGCGATTAAAGATATGGGAAATCTATTGCCTGGCCATGGCGGAATTATGGATCGCCTAGATTCAGTTTTGTTTGCCGCTCCTGCGCTATGGCTTGCCCTTGAAATTGTGCGTCGCGCACAAGACTCAGGGATTTTATGAGCACCAGACCTGATGCAAATCCTGAACTCAAATTAGTTTTCGATGAACCACCGCAACGCAAGAAGGCACCAAAACATTTAGCAGATCTATCACCTGCTGATCGCAAGATCTGGGCGAAAGAACTCGGCCTGCAACCTTTTCGTGCTTCGCAAGTTGCAACTCACTATTTCTCTCACCTATCTAATGACCCAGAAGAGTGGACTGATATCCCAGCGGCTGAACGTCAATCAATCGCTGATGCGCTAACACCAAAGTTAATTCATCTGGTTACCTCGCGCACCACAGATAACGGAATGACTCGTAAAGATCTCTGGAAATTGCACGATGGTGTTTTAGTTGAATCTGTATTAATGCGTTACACCGACCGCGTCACCGTTTGTATCTCATCTCAAGCAGGCTGCGGAATGAACTGTCCGTTCTGTGCAACCGGTCAGGCTGGTCTCACTCGTAATCTAACTGCTGGTGAAATCACCGAACAGATCGTGGCTGCAGCGCGAGCTTGTGCCAATGGCGAACTCCCTGGGGGAGAAGCGCGTCTTTCCAATATCGTCTTTATGGGAATGGGTGAGCCACTAGCAAATTACAACGCAGTTGTTCGCACGCTTCGCAACATCACAGATCCAAACCCTGATGGTTTAGGAATTTCTGCCCGTTCAGTAACCGTTTCTACCGTTGGTTTGGTAAATGGAATTGAAAAGCTGATGGATGAGGGCATCAACTGCACCTTGGCGGTTTCTCTGCATACGCCAGATGACGAACTTCGCGACTCACTTGTACCAATTAACTCGCGGTTTAACGTTCGCGAAGTTCTGGCCGCTGCCGATGCATATGAGAAGAAGACTGGTCGCCGTTATTCAATCGAGTACGCGCTAATCCGCGACATCAATGATCAATCCTGGCGCGCAGATTTATTGGGGCGTTTACTCAAAAGCCGCAACGCCCACGTTAATTTAATCCCACTCAACCCAACGCCTGGTTCAAAATGGACCGCTTCCCGCCGCGAAGACGAGGAAGAGTTTGTCCGTATCCTGGAGAACTATGGCGTTCCCGTGACCGTGCGCGATACCCGCGGGCGTGAGATCGATGGCGCCTGCGGACAGTTGGCAGCAGCCGAAAAGAGTAAATAGACTCCAAGTCATGAGTACACAGGGCATGAGCATCAACGAGCAGGCAGCAGTTTACGAATCTTCTACCCAATACTTTTTAAATTTGGCGCGTGGAGTAACAGCTGATCAGTTAGATATCAAAGATCCTGAAGGTTGGTCTGCTCGTCAGATAATTCATCACTTAGCAGATTCAGAAGCGCAGTCATATGCGCGCCTGCGTCGTTTAGTCGCAGAACCTGAAGGATCGATAATCCAGGGCTACGACGAGAATCTTTGGGCAACTGCTCCGCAACTTGGTTATGAAAGTGCACCAGTGGAAAACTCAATTGCTGTCTTTGCGGCAGTAAGAGCTGGTTCACTCGACATTGTTAAGCGTCTGCAAGAGTCAGATCTGGAAAAGTCTGGCGTTCACTCAGAATCCGGTCACTACACAATTGCTAAATGGTTAGAAGGTTATTCCAAACATCCAGTTGATCACGGTGATCAACTAATTCGCGCGGTAAAGGGGCAGAAGTAAAATGAAAAAGTTGCAGAACTTTGTTAATGGAAAGTTAGTTGACTCATCTTCTGGGGAGACAACGACGCTGATTAACCCAGCAACCGGACAAGCATTCGCAACTGCTCCGAATTCAAACGCCGCCGATGTCGATAAGGCTATGTCTGCCGCCGCTAACGCCTTCACCGAATGGCGTGATTCAACTCCTTCAGAGCGCCAACGCGCGCTCCTTAAAATTGCCGATGCGATTGAATCTCGCGCAGCTGAGATCATCGCCATTGAGTCCGAGAACTGTGGAAAGCCAATTGGGCTAACTACATCTGAAGAAGTTCCACCAATGATTGATCAGATCCGCTTCTTCGCTGGCGCTGCTCGCAATCTAGATGGCAAGTCGGCAGGTGAATATATGAAGGGAATGACCTCATTTATTCGTCGCGAACCAGTTGGAGTTTGCGGGCAAGTAACTCCCTGGAACTACCCAATGATGATGGCGGTTTGGAAATGGGCACCGGCAATTGCAGCAGGTAACGCGGTTGTACTAAAGCCAAGTGATACAACTCCAGCATCAACAGTATTTATGGCCGAGATCATGGGCGAATTCTTACCAGATGGCGTAATCAATGTGATTTGTGGAGAACGCGAAACTGGAAAAGCTGTTGTTGAGCATGCAACGCCGGCGATGGTTTCAATTACTGGTTCAGTGCGCGCAGGTATGGAAGTTGCCGGAAGCGCCGCAAAGCAGTTAAAGCGCGTTCACCTCGAACTCGGCGGCAAAGCTCCAGTTGTAGTCTTTAACGATGCAGATCTAGAAGCAGCTGCAGCAGGTATCGCTATCGCAGGCTTCTTCAACTCAGGTCAAGATTGCACCGCTGCAACTCGCGTCTTGGTGCAAGAAGGTGTGTATGAAGAGATGGTCAAGCTTCTCGCCCACCAAGCAACTAACGAAATCGCTGTTGGTATGCCAAATGAAGATGTAATTGTTGGTCCAGTAAATAACGCTGCTCAATTCGAGCGCGTTAAAGGTTTCTTAGATCGAGTGCCATCACATGCGCGCGTGGTCGCAGGTGGGTCTGCCCTAGATCGCCCTGGCTATTTCATCGCTCCAACAGTGATCGCAGACTTACGTCAGCAGGATGAACACATACAATCTGAAATCTTTGGACCAGTCATCACTATCCAGAAATTTAAGGATGAAGCCGAAGCGATCGCCCTTTCCAATGGCGTCGAGTACGGGCTGGCATCATCTGTCTGGACCAAGGATCACGGCACCGCGATGCGCATGGCCAAAGCCTTTGACTTTGGATGCGTCTGGATCAATACCCATATCCCAATCGTTGCCGAGATGCCGCACGGCGGCTTCAAGCGCTCTGGATACGGTAAGGATCTGTCGAGCTATGGCTTTGAGGATTACACCCGCATCAAGCACGTCATGACCAACCTAAACGGGTAAAAATCTCGACAAATTTCCGCTAAATCACAGCGAAATTGTTTGGCGTGCGGGGCAAATCGGTTACATAATGAGCCCTGCACAACCGTCCCTTGTTCCGGAAAATCAAAAAGGAGCCCATCAACATGGCTAAGAAGTCACCTTTATCACCAGAAGCACGTTCAATTATTAACGCACGTGTTTCACGTCGCGCAGTTCTTGCAGGTATCGGTGGCGTTGGCGCTGCTGGTGCGCTCGCTGCATGCGGTTCAGGCGGCGATTCTGCTGCATCAGGTGATTTAGTTCGTTGGGGAAACTGGCCTCTCTACTTAGATTTCGATGAAGCGAATAAGACTTACCCAACACTCGATAAGTTCACTAAATCAACCGGTATTGCAACTAAATACTTTGAAGATTACAACGACAACGACGAATTCTTCGGCAAGGTACAAGCTCAGTTAAAGCTAAACGAAGATATTGGTTACGACCTTGTCAGCCCAACCGACTGGATGGCAGCGCGTTGGATTCGCCTTGGTTATGCGCAGAAGTTTGATGCTGCAAATATTCCAAATAAGACAAATATTCTCGACACTCTTGCATCACCTTCATACGATCCAAAGCGCGAATCAACACTTACCTGGCAGGGCATCATGGGTGGTTTCGGTTGGAACACTGCAAAGAACCCAAAGGGTGTTCGCACACTAGATGATCTTTTTGCTCCTCAAAATAAGGGAAAGATCGTTGTGCTCTCTGAACTTCGCGACACAATCGGAATTATCTTGCTAGCGCAAGGAGCAGATCCTGCAACTGTTACTGAAGATCAGTACATGAACGCAGTTGATTTCATGGCAGGCAAAATTGCAGATGGCTGGATTCGCGGAGTTAAGGGCAACGAATACGCAGAAGATCTGACCTCAGGCGATGCAACTGCTGTTATCGGTTGGTCGGGAGATATGTTTATTTTGGCATCAGAGAATGAAGGCAAGTTCGACTTCGCAATTCCTGAATCAGGCGGAACTATTTCAGGTGACAATCTCTTGATCCCATCAACTGCAACTCCAGAAGCTAAGGCAAGTGCTGAAAAGTTAATCAACTGGTACTACGACCCAGCGATTGCAGCAGAAGTTGCGGCCTACGTTAACTATGTAACTCCAGTTAAGGGAGCTCAAGCTGAGATGGAGAAAATCGATCCTGATCTAGCCAAGAGCGAATACATCTTCCCAACTGAGGCAACTATGAAGAACCTCAGCGTCTTCCGTTCGCTAACACCAACAGAAGAAACTGCTTGGACCGAAGCGTTCCAGAAGGCTGCCGGCAACTAAGTGTCATTTGACGCTAGTTCGGCGCGAGGGGATTTAATACTCACTCGAATCACTAAAGAGTATGGTGATTTCAAGGCGGTAGATGATCTTTCACTTACCATCCCAAAGGGTTCATTCTTTGCACTACTTGGACCTTCTGGGTGCGGTAAGACAACAACCTTGCGCATGATCGCAGGACTTGAAGAACCAACGATTGGCAGCATTCACTTAGGTGAAACTGATATCACGACTACAAAGCCGTATCAGCGTCCGATCAATACAGTTTTTCAGAACTACGCGCTCTTTCCACATCTAACAATCTTTGAAAATATCGCCTTCGGCCTGCGCCGTCGCGGTATTAAAGATGTAGATGCCGAAGTTAATAAAGTCCTTAACCTAGTTGAACTTCCACATCTAGCAGGTCGCAAGCCAACCCAGCTATCTGGTGGACAGCAACAGCGCATCGCACTTGCTCGCGCGATCGTTAACCGTCCAGCGCTTCTGCTTCTCGATGAACCACTTGGCGCACTCGATCTTAAATTGCGTCGCCAAATGCAGATCGAACTTAAATGGATTCAAAAAGAAGTTGGTTTAACTTTCGTTCACGTAACTCACGATCAAGAAGAAGCCATGACTATGGCCGACACCATCGCGGTTATGAATGAAGGAAAGATTGAGCAGATGGGATCTCCTGCAGATCTCTATGACGATCCAGAGACCGCATTTGTTGCTAACTTCCTCGGCCAATCAAATCTTATTAAGGGAACGATCACCGGCAACGATGGCGACTCAATCATCGCCGATCTATATGGTCAGAAGATTTCACTTCCCAAGAACCGTTCGCATGCAGTTGATAACTCTATGTATGCAGGAATCCGCCCTGAAAAATTCCGTATTTCGTTGCTAGATACACCTGTCTCAGGAAACGTACTCACCGGTGGACGCATCGAAGATGTTTCTTACATTGGTGTTTCAACTCAGTACCAAGTCGAAATGCCTTGGGGACAAGAGTTAATGGTCTTTGAGCAAAATGATGATGGAGTCGCGCCATTTAATAAGGGCGATGCGGTCAACATTTCTTGGGCGCCAGTCTTCACCTTCGCACTTCGCGGCGATGAAGATGTAACCGCTGGATCTGAAGTAAATCCTGAAGATCTAGACGAAGAGTAAGTCGCAACTTCGATGCAAAAGATCAGAACGCCTTACCTACTTCTTTTGCCAGGTTTTGCCTTCCTATTTACCTTCTTCATCTTGCCGATCATTAACTTGGCACAGACTTCCACCCAGACACCGCTAAGTGGGGGAGACACTGGGCAATACGAGCAGACCTACCGTTTCGGAAACTACATCGATGCCTTTGTCGAGAATAAAGAACAGTTCGGCCGCTCATTTGTATACGCACTTATCGCAACGCTGCTAGCGCTAGCGATCTCTTATCCGCTGGCTTATGCGATCGCATTTAAATCAGGTAAGTATAAAAACTTCTTCCTGGTGCTAGTCGTTGCGCCGTTCTTTACATCGTTCATTCTTCGCACTGTGGCCTGGAAGCAGATTCTTGGCGAAGAAGGCTTTGTCGTTCCGACTCTGCGAACTATCGGAATTATCAGCGACAGTACAACTTTAACTTCGACCGCATTTGCAGTGGCATTGATCCACGCACCTTGGAAGCATCAGGTGATCTATATGCCAATGGTTTTACTACCTTCCGCAAAGTCACCCTGCCGTTATCTATGCCAGGTGTTGTTGCAGGAACTTTGCTGACATTTATTCCAGCAGCTGGTGACTATGTAAATGCCGCGATCTTGGGTAGCCCAAATACCAAGATGATCGGTAATGTTATTGAATCTCGCTACTTCAAGATTGTTGATTACCCAACCGCGGCAGCGCTCTCATTTACATTGATGGCGGCGATCTTGATCTTGGTAACGCTCTATATCCGCAAGGCCGGAACGGAGGAGTTGGTATGAGCAAGAAGATCGCTGAAGCAAAAGCGCCAACTATTTCTCCAATTCTTAGATTCCAGCGTTGGTTCGGACGTAATTTAATCCGCGTTTATATGTTCTTGGCCTTCACCTATCTCTTTATTCCAGTTGCCTATACCTTTGCATTCTCGTTTAATGATTCCGGAAAGAGCAACTTAATCTGGAAAGGCTTCACCCTCGATAATTGGCAGAACCCTTGTGGCGCACCTGAAGTCTGCAACGCCTTAGCAAATTCAATCAAGATCGGTCTACTGGCAACGATCTTCTCAACGATCCTCGGAACAATGATTGCATTTGCAATAGGCCGCCATAAATTTAGAGGTCGCTCAACTTCAAATCTCTTGATTTTCTTACCGATGGCGACTCCTGAAATTGTCCTTGGCGCATCGTTGCTTTCTCTCTTCCTGGTACTTCACATCAACCCAGGATTTTGGCCAACTGTTATTGCGCACGTGGTTTTCTGTATCTCCTTCGTTGTAGTTACTGTGAAGGCGCGTATCGCAAGCCTTGATCCGCGACTTGAACAAGCTGCGATGGATTTGTATGCCAATGAATTTCAAACTTTCCGCCGCGTAACACTTCCGCTAGTAGCACCTGGTATTGCAGGCGCTGCGTTACTAGCCTTCAGTCTTTCCTTTGACGACTTTATTATTACCAATTTCAACTCAGGAACTGTTATAACTTTTCCCAAATTTGTTTATACAGCGGCCGCTCGCGGTATCCCGGCGCAAGCAAATGTAATTGCCTCAAGCATGTTCTTCCTTGCACTTGCGATCGTTATAGCGGGGCAGATCCTAAATCGCCGTAAAGCGCGCTAAAGTACGCCTTAACTACTAGTAGTAATTGCAGAGGTGATTTCCGGGCTTACCGGAAAACGTGATGGCGAATATCGACCCATCGATTCTTAACCATTTATCCCAGATGCAGCCAGAGCTTTATTGGTTGGATGAAGATCCACTCGAACCAAAGCCGCATCCAACGCTAATCGGCGATGTGAGATCAGATTTGTGCATTGTTGGTGCTGGTTACACCGGTCTTTGGACGGCGCTCTTAGCTAAGGAAGCAAATCCAGAACGCGAAGTTGTTGTTGTCGAACAGCGCGAAACTGGTGCGGGTGCTTCCGGTCGCAACGGTGGTTTCTGCAGTTACTCACTAACCCATGGATTTATGAATGGATATAGTCGATTTAAAGATGAGATGGCGGTTATTGAAAAGCTAGGTCGCGAGAATTTAGATGCGATTGAGGCGACAATAAAGAAGTACGGAATCGAATGTAATTTTGAATGGAACGGTGAACTTCGAGTTGCTGTCGAAGATTGGCAGATGCAGGGGCTAGAAGAAGAAGCCGAACTCCGTAATTCATTCGGTGACAACGTTGAGCTTTTAAGCCAAGAGCAAGTACAAGCCCGAGTTAAATCTCCAATCTACAAAGGAGCGCTCTGGGATCCAGATGGCACAGCGCTAGTAGATCCTGCTCGCTTAGTCTGGGGGCTCGAGCGAGCATGTATCAGCCTTGGTGTAAAGATATTTGAAAATTCGCATGTAGATCGTTTAGAGCGCACTAAGAACGGCATGATTGTTCACACTCCATATGGAAGCGTTTATGCCACAAAGGTTGCACTCGCTACAAATGTTTTCAAGTCACTCATTAAACGCGCGCATAAATATGTAGTTCCTGTCTATGACTTCCAACTAGTTACTGAACCTTTGACCGCTGAACAACTCGAATCAATTGGCTGGAAAGAGCGCGAAGGCCTATCTGATGCAGGTAATCAGTTCCATTACTATCGAATGACCAAAGATAATGAGATTCTTTGGGGCGGATATGACGCCATCTATAACTTCCGTGGCAAGGTACGACAAGAGTATGAAACAGATGCTGAAACGTATGCACATCTGGCAGAAGCATTCTTAGAAACTTTCCCGCAGCTAAAGGGAATTAAGTTCACACACGGTTGGGGCGGAGCAATCGATACTTGTTCGCGCTTCTCACCTTTCTGGGGAGCCGCTTATGGTGGACGCGTCGCCTATGTATTGGGATATACAGGTTTGGGAGTTGGTTCAACGCGCTTTGGCGCCCAAGTAATGCTTGATTTGTTAGACGGTAAAGATAATGAGCGAACCAGATTAAAGATGGTTCGCAAGAAGCCGATGCCATTTCCACCCGAACCTCTCAGATTCATTTTTATCCGCCTCACGCAATGGTCGATCAATCAGGCAGATAAACACCAGGGCAAGCGCAATCTCTGGCTCAGACTCCTGGATTCACTCGGCCTTGGGTTCGATTCTTAATCGTTAGCAACTATCCTTAACCAATGGCAAACCACGGCAATATGTATGGACCAAGTTTTACATTTCTTGGTATCCCACAGTGCGATCTCGATGATCCAAAGTCATATGCTGATGCCGATGTAATAATCGTTGGTGCGCCAATTGATTCCGGAACCTCACATCGCTCAGGAGCGAAGTTTGGCCCTCAGGCAATTCGCGGTGGAGATTACTTGCCACATGATGCAGAACGTCCACATCTAGCACTGCGCATCGATGCGCTAAAGGCGCTAAAGGTTTATGACGCTGGCGATTTGATGATGCCACCTGGAGATCTAGTTTCATCCTTAAAAGTTTTAGAAGAGGCAACTGAAAAGATTTCGCGCGCTGGAAAGATTCCGGTAATTCTTGGGGGAGACCACTCGATCGCATCAGCAGATGTTGCAGGTATTGCAAAACACCGCGGCCTTGGCAAAATTTCCATGATCCACTTTGATGCCCATGCCGACACAGGTGAGGATCAATTTGGTGCGCTAGTTGGCCACGGAACTCCGATGCGCCGCTTAATTGAATCAGGCCATGTTCGCGGTGATCGCTTCTTGCAACTAGGGCTTCGCGGATATTGGCCAGATGACAAGACTTTAAATTGGATGCGCGATCAAGGTATGCGTTCATACGAGATGACTGAAATTCATCATCGTGGGCTCAATAAGGTTCTTGATGAATCTTTTGCAACCCTCATCGATGGATGTGATGGAGTCTTCCTT
>JAPLBI010000009.1:0-939 GCA_026392815.1 Actinomycetota bacterium | reverse complement strand
GATGTAGTTGATCCAGGCATGGCTCCAGGTACCGGAACTCCCGAGCCAGGTGGAATGACTAGCCGCGAACTACTTGAAGCAGTTCGCCGCATCTGTCTCGAACTTCCCATTGTCGGAATTGATGTAGTTGAAGTTGCACCGCCATTTGATAGCGCTGACATAACTGCAATTCTTGCCAACCGCGTTGTACTCGAAGCGCTATCTGGGATTGCAAAACGCCGTAGCGGAACTCCGTATTCACCAACGCAAAATCTTCTCGATAGATAGTTAATTGGTGGCAGCAGTGAAAGATTTAGTAATCCTTGGATCTACGGGATCTATTGGTGTGCAGGCACTGGAAATAGTTGAGGCCAATCCATCGCTATTTCGCATTGTTGCCCTAACTGCCGCCGGCAGTAATACCGAGCTGTTAATTGCCCAAGCAAAGAAATTCAACGTTCCAGTAATTGGCGTAACTAAGAACGCTGATCAGATAAAAGCTGCGCTTCCAAATTCAACAGTTATCGATGGGCCGCTGGCATCGACTGAAATAGCAGCGATAACGTGTGATGTTGTTTTAAATGGCATAACTGGCTCAATTGGATTAGGCCCAACTCTGGCAGCCCTTCGCGTGGGAAATCGCGTCGCCCTAGCCAATAAAGAATCACTTGTTGCAGGCGGAGATTTGGTTATGTCTCTGGCAAAGCCTGATCAATTATTGCCGGTTGACTCTGAGCATTCGGCTCTCTGGCAATCACTGATGGGTGGCAAGAAATCCGAAGTTTCCAAGTTAGTTCTCACCGCAAGCGGTGGCCCATTTCGCGATCGCACTGATTTATCTACGATCACAGTCGCAGAAGCGCTTAACCACCCAACTTGGTCGATGGGTCCGGTCGTAACAATTAACTCTGCAACGCTTGTAAATAAGGGCCTTGAGATAATTGAAGCCCATTACCTATT
>JAPLBI010000090.1 GCA_026392815.1 Actinomycetota bacterium | reverse complement strand
AGTGGCTCAGGATCGGTTACATCAAGGCCTGCAGATATCCGACCAGCTAGTAATTCTTTCAGCAGAGCATCGGTGTCGACAACTGCGCCACGTGCCACGTTGATCAACGCCGCTCCATCTTTCATCGCAGCCAGTCGATTCGAATTCATTAGGTGACGAGTTTCTGAATTTAGCGGAACGATCAAGATAATCACATCAAAGGTAGGAAGCAAGGCATAAAATTTATCCATAGTCACTGCACCATCAGAACCTGATTTTGAAAACGAAGTAATCCCAACTTCAAAACCAGCAAGCATGCCAGCTATTGTCTTACCAATATTTCCATGACCCACGATTGCAATCTTTGAATCAGTAAGGGAGGCAAATGTGGTGTGTGACCATTTACCGGCGCTTTGATCTTTAGCAAATTGCGCAAAACCGCGCCGGGCTGCAATTGCCAGCCCAACAGCAAGTTCGGCAGTGGAGGCATCATGCACTCCTGCGGCGTTGCATAAAGTAACTCCGGCAGGGCGTAGAGCAATGACGTCATCTACGCCAGCGTTAGGAGATTGGATAACCTTTAAAGAACTCATCTTGGCAATTGGTTCAAGTGCGGCAGCGCCAAACATATAAGCGGGTACGTAGAAAGTTATCTTGCTCAAATCTTCTTGTCGTGGAGTCACGCCATCGGTCGGCAGATGTGTAAGCCCGTTAGGAATCTTTAGATCACTCCACTGCGTCCAAATCACAAATTGCGCCCCTTGATGATCGGATCCCAATCGCTACGTGATGACCACGGGGTTTCGTAACTTGGATCGTTGACATAACGACTGATCTTAAATTTAAGTGAAGCAACCGCTCCCCCAACTAGATCAAGTGCGAACCATTTAGATGCAATATCCATGTTTTGAACTGTTCCATCAGCGCCTGTTATCTCAACCGATTCAAATCGATGTTCGCCAAATGTTCCCGCCTGGATGAAAAGCTCTTGCGCAGCGCTGCCGATATTGGCAACTTGCATAGATAAAGTAGTCGCATCCATTCCATCGACAATTACTGCAACATCTGGTGGCAGACCAGGACGCTTTAATTGGCCGTCGAAGAAGCGGACCTTGCCATGTTGTAATCCGCCGTGAGAAATATGCATCGGACCGCCAAAGACCATCTGGCCCAGTCCTTCAAAGTAAACAGGATTAAATTCTTGCCAAGCATGGATGTTATATCCGGGCACGCGCAGATCAAGGCCAACTACTTCATCGGCAGTTGCTGGATCATAACTATCCCAGTTTCGGGGATTGCCAGTATTTGATCTCATTTTACGTAGCTGAATCTTGATAAGTTCAAGGTTTGCTTGCAAAATCTCAACTGGATAATTTGGCAAGTGTCCTTGCACGAATTGGAACCATGGCAAGGTATTTGCGATGTAATGCTTGGTATCGCGCCCGGTTCCCTTCTCTCCCCCTGAAACACCTGGGATATAAACAGCATCCCAATTGTTATCGCGCGGCAAAGCCAAAATGCGATCAAGATCTTCTTGCGCCATTGAAGTAGTCCAGAGATAAATCATGTGTCGCGCAGATGGCAATCGATAATCTGCCCAACCGGCATCAAAGTGGCGATGTGGAACTTTTATTTGGCCATCAATCTCTTTGCGAAGTGACCAAATCAAATCAAATTGTGATCTTGGCAGATCCAAATACTTGTAATCACCGGTTAAAAGCACAGCGTTCATCGCAGCATTGGTGATTGGTTCCATGATTGTCATGAAGCCATGTGGCCAGCGCCAACCGTAATAGCCGCCCCACCACTTGCCATCGTTGAACTCACCAATCACACCAGTAGTCCCGATGTTATCCGGCATGATTCCGCCGTTTGCATCTTTACGTGCCATCCAAGCTTCCAGATATTCCAGCATCGTCACTTTTAGTTCGGCATCACCTGAATACATATAGGCGTGAGTTAAGAGCGATGTTGAATTCAAATTAAGTGGCACATCGCCACGGTTCATGCGCGCATTCATTTTATTTATAAGATCGTCATAGACTTCCGGATCCGACCAGTGGCAACGCATAGAAGAAAAATCTGTTTTAACAATGTCTTCATAAGGTGCTAGATAATCATCTAGCACTGTGCGATGAGTCTCCCAATCTTCGTGTGTAACAACTTGGCGTGGGCCGTGGCTGCCAGTTAAAGGTGAAAGCATCATTTTCTTGGAACGGTCATAATTTTTCGCTTCTACATCTTTGCCTGTATACATTCCAGAAAAACGCGCCGCTCGTTGGCGATCAATTAGAGACTCTGGTTTGGTCAGGCCGAAGAAGTAATGGAATAGGTAGCCTTCACCGTGATGCATCCAGTCGTAATATCCATCGAATTCACGATAAATCTGTCCGTATTCGGTCCACTGCAAGGTAATTGCATCCCACATCTTGCGCGCTAATTCGTAAACTTCCTCGCTGCCACCAATTGTGTAGAAGAGCGCCAAATACATAAAAGCTTCATATGGATCATCAGAGCCATCCATGCTGGGCCATTCATCTCGCCAAATTATTGATCCATCACTGCGGGTATAGCGGGCGACGAATTCTGGGGCCACTTCATTTAATTGAGTGATTATTTCGCGTTCGAGTTTGGCCCACTCTGGTGCATCCGCCTTGGAATTAATCTGGGCGCGCTTTATTGCGTTTTCAGCCATCTTTAGATCCTATTCGCCGGTGAACTTTGAGGCAATGAATTTCTTAATACCCAAGTGAAAGTCAAAGTAGTCAAAATCAAAACTATGAAAATGACCCCATGATCCATGGGGATGCTCCGTTTGATAGTCCCATTCCCATAACAAAGCCGGCTATACCTTTATCAGAACCTTGTTCACTTCCACTAGCCAGTGCAATTGCAATCGAAGCGCATGGACCAATACCTGCTGCAGCGATAATCAAACCAACAATGGTCAAGGTTGGTGATGATGTGAATACAACTATTGCGATACCAAGAGTTACTGAGGCGAAACAATATGCCCATATTCGCGGCAAATTAAATTCGTTCTTTGTTGAAAGATAGATGCGTGAAAGTGCCACAAAATATGGCGCGATCGTTGCAAATAGAACTGCCGATTTAAGACCAGTTCCGCGCTCTGACAGCAAATCAACGGCCCAGGAAGAAAGAGCAACTTCCATCGTGATTGAAAGAAAGGCAAAAACCATGATGGCAATAAAGTGTTTATCCCAATTTATCTTTCGCTCACCATGGGCTGGTTCAGGCCGGGCATCTAGT
>JAPLBI010000022.1 GCA_026392815.1 Actinomycetota bacterium | reverse complement strand
TTTTCCATTGGCAAATGCATCGATATGAACTTCTATCTCATCTTCGCCATATTCCAGACCGTATTTCGCGCCGATCGTTTCAAAGGGGAGTTTTCCACTCTTTCTAAAGGGCACGAAACCAGCGCTCTTCTCTAAGGCAATGGCTGCGGCAAAGATAAAACCACGAGCTTCAATGCCAGCAATTACATCTACGTCGTCGATCTGGGATGCGAAGGCTTTGATTACAGTTGAGTAAGCAGTTGGATCGGCCAGTAGCGGCGTTATATCTTTAAAGAGGATGCCAGGTTTTGGGTAATCTGGAATATCTCTGATCAGGGAGAGGGCGTCTGCTAACTTCATAACGATCCAATTCCACCACATTAAACGTGTCCGGGAAGGGAGTTGAACCCTCAAGCCCTTGCGGGCACTAACACCTCAAGCTAGCGCGTCTGCCAATTCCGCCACCCGGACCAGTGCGCTGCAAACGATAGCAACGCTGAAGCAACCACGCAAAAGCAGGTCCTTTTTCGAGCGATTGTGGGGGAGAATGACGGCATGAGCGAGATAAGAAATTTTGAAGATGAAGCAATTCGTATCTGCCAAGATTTAATCCGAATTCCTAGTGTGAACTTTGGTGAAGGACGCGGCGACGAAGAAGCGGTTGCTAAATACATTGTTTCCTCACTCGCGGAAGTCGGAATCGAAGCGAAAATTTATGAATCCGCGCCTAAGCGATGCAACGTAATTGCACGAATTAAAGGGAGCAACCCAGATAAACCAGGTCTCGTTGTCCACGGACATATCGATGTCGTGCCCGCTAACGCTGCTGAATGGTCAGTCGATCCTTTCGCCGGCGAGATTAAAGATGGATGTATCTGGGGTCGTGGCGCAGTTGATATGAAGAATGTGGATGCAATGATCTTGGCCATCGTGCGAGATTGGGCGCAGCGCGGTTATGTTCCAGAACGCGACATTGTTCTCGCCTTCTTCGCAGATGAAGAAGCAGGAATGACCTTTGGTTCTCGTTGGATGACGGCAAATCACCCTGAAGTATTCGCTGGTTGTTCAGAAGCGATTTCAGAAGTCGGTGGTTTCTCCGTAACCGTTGCCGATGGCAAGCGTCTCTACTTTATTGAAGCAGCACAAAAGGGTATTCATTGGATGAAATTAACCGCGCAAGGTCGCGCAGGCCATGGCTCGATGATGAACGATGAAAACGCTTTAACGGCGCTAACTGAAGCAGTCGCCAAAATTGGTCGCTACGAATGGCCACAGCGTTACACCAAGACGGTAAAAGATTTGTTTAAAGAAGTTGCTCGCGTGACTGGAAAAGCCTATGACGAGAAGGATCTACGGCCACTTCTGAAGGAGATAGGTTCAACTGCGCGAATGATTGGAGCAACGTTGCAGAACACTGCAAATCCAACGATGTTGGAAGCAGGCTATAAGGCAAATGTAATTCCAGGAACTGCAAGTGCGGTTATTGATGGACGCTTCCTACCAGGTTATGAAGCAGAGCTAAATGAGACCGTTAGAGCAATTGTTGGTCCTGATATTTTAATCGAAACCATCTCTCACGATATTGCTTTAGAAGTTGATTTCGATGCTCCGCTTGTCGATGCGATGAAGGCTGCAATTCTCGCCCACGACCCAGAAGGAATTCCCGTTCCTTATCTGATGAGCGGTGGCACGGATAATAAAGCTCTCTCTGAAATTGGAATTGTTGGTTACGGTTTTTCTCCACTGCGCCTGCCAGCAGATCTCGACTTTATGTCTCTATTCCATGGAGTAGATGAGCGAGTTCCAATTGATGGCCTGCGCTTTGGAGTACGAGTACTTAACGACTTTTTAGAGAGTTGCTGAAACTTCGTTTAACGCGTTACGTACAACTTCAGGAAGTTCAATCTCTTCGCTAGCCAATATTCCCTGCAATTGAGCCGCGGTGCGAGCACCTACGACTGAACTAGTAACACCGGGAAAATCACGTACCCAAGCTAAGGCGACCTCTAGTGGTGAATAGCCGAGACCTTGAGCAGCAACAGAGACAGCCTCAACTATGCGACGTGAACGATCATTTAAGTAAGGTTCAATAAAGGGCGCAAAGTGCGGTGTAGCAGCGCGAGAAGCGGCAGGAATTCCGTTGCGATATTTACCGGTTAGAACACCGCGACCTAGCGGAGACCATGCGATAAATCCGGTTTCCAGATTGCGAGAGCATTGCAACGAATCTTCTTCCACTCTTCGATTTAGAAGTGAAAATTCATTCTGCATAACGGCGATAGGTGCCTTGCTGCTATTGGCTTCCTGTAACGAGATAGCCCGTGCGCTCTGCCAACCGTTGAAGTTTGAAATGCCCACATATCTGGCGCGACCAGAGGTATATGCCCAGTCAAGAGCCGATAGCGCATCTTCTAATTGCGCAGCATCATCCCAACTTTGAATCATCCAGATATCTACATAACTTGTACCTAGTCGAGTGAGTGATTTATCGAGTGAACTCATTAAAGAGGTGCGCGAATTGTCGGTTACTAAAGAACCGTCTATATATGAAGACCCTGCCTTGGTTGAGATAACGACATCTTCTCGTTTGAAGAGCGTTCCGATTAATCCACCAATTACCCGCTCAGCATCTCCATCGCCGTAGTGACTAGCTGAGTCAAAGTAATTTCCGCCAGCATCTATAAAGGCGCGGGCTTGGTCGGCTGCTTCATGGGTATCGGTATCTCGCCCCCAGGTCATCGTCCCTAAGGCAAGGCGCGATAGCGAAAGACCTGATCTGCCAGCGCGACGAAGTTCCATGGCGGCCACCCTAGCAAGACGCAAATGAATTTTGCGGATAACCTTCTAACATGACACGGATAGTTTTATTGAGGCATGCACATTCCACAGCCAATGCCAAAGCAATCCTTGCCGGAAGAGCACCTGGTGTGGATCTCTCTGATCGTGGGAGAAAAGAAGCGTTGGATGTTGCGAAGAGATTAAGAGGCGTTGATTTTTCCTTGATCAGAGTTAGCCCTATGGAGCGCTGTGCGCAAACGATTGAACCACTATTGACGCAAATGTCGAAGAGCAGTGGGGTTAAATCGTTAATTGAAGTTGAGAGCGATCTCGTGGAAGTGGATTATGGAAAGTGGACTGGTAGAAAGTTATCTGTTCTATCCAGAGATAAGGCTTGGAAAGTTGTGCAAAATACTCCAAGCGCGATGTACTTTCCGGGCGGTGAAGGACTTTTAGATGTCCAAGCCCGAGCGATGCGCGCGTTAAATGGAGCGGCAAATACTCCAGGTAGAGGTGCGAAGCTTCTAGTGAGTCATGGTGATGTAATTAAATCGATTATTGCCAGCGTACTAGGTACCCATTTGGACCATTTTCAAAAGATCGTCATTGATCCTGCGTCGATATCCGTTCTTGATTTTAACGGTGTTGATTATCGAGTTCTGACTTTAAATAGCACTACATCTCCAATCACCGCTTTCTTAAAAGAAGAGAGTTCCAAGAAGAAGGGTGTGTCAGCGCTGCTTGGTGGAGGATCCGGGCGCAAAGGTAAGGGATGAGCGGTCAGATATTCCTCTTTGATCCGGCAGAGCGTTTTGTCGCTGGAACAGTAGGCGTACCGGGGGAGCGCACTTTCTTTCTTCAAGCGCGAGCAGGATCACGATTGATTTCGGTTTCGCTAGAGAAGGCGCAAGTGGCTGCACTTGCTGAGAGAACTCAACAGATTCTTCGAGAAGTTAGATCATCAGAGCCGTTAACGGTCTTTGAGCGTGTAGGTCGGGATGATCAACCGCTGGAGACACCTATCGATGAAGAGTTTCGCGTTGGAGTTATCGGTCTGGCTTATCTGTCAGATCGCAAGATGATTGAGATAGATCTTCAAGCGATCGCAGATAGCCAATCTCCTGAAGATGAAGAGTTGCTAATGGAGTTATCTGATAGCCAGGACATCTTGCGGGTTTTGATTCCGCTGGGTTATGCCGAAAGTTTTGCAAAACGCGCCATTGCAGTCGTTGGCGCTGGTCGCGCACCTTGTCCGTTCTGCGGTGGCCCAATTGATCCGAGTGGCCATCTCTGTCCACGTGCAAATGGATACCGAAGATGAGTTTTCTTGGCGCTCAGGAAATTGAAGAATATCTGCGAGATCTTAGCCACGGTGAGATATCAGTGACCGGCAGATTGGTTGATGCATCCAATGCAACTTTGTACGCCTCATGCGAAGTTAAGGAAAGAACTTTGACTTGTATCTACAAACCAATCGCCGGCGAACGTCCGCTGTGGGACTTTCCCGACGGCACGTTTACATCTCGTCCCACCAACTGTGCTTCGCGATGGTCCTTACGGAACTGGGATGGTCCAACTTTGGATCGATATCGACGAGAGCGTTGATCTCATGGAGTTCTTCAAGGAAGATCACGCAGAGCTTCGCAAGATTGCGTTGCTTGATCTGATAACTAACAACACAGATCGAAAAATCGGCCATTTGATTCCGACTTCCGAAGGTGCAGTTTATGGCTGCGATCACGGCGTTACCTTTCACACTGAAGATAAATTGCGGACTGTTTTGTGGCAGTGGGCGAAGCAGCCTTTCTCTCCGGCCGAACTAGAGCTTTTACAATTAGCAAGGATGTTGATTGCAACTGAGAAGCGAGATGTTGTTCTGGGTTTGATAGAAGAAGAAGAGTTAGATGCAACTGTTGATCGGATCGATAGAGCCCTTGCTGAGAAGTGTTTTCCGGAACCCAACCCAGATTGGCCAGCAG
>JAPLBI010000206.1 GCA_026392815.1 Actinomycetota bacterium | reverse complement strand
GCTTTCACAAGATGTGATCTTCAAGGATCTAGGGCTCGTTATTGTCGATGAAGAGCAACGCTTTGGCGTTGAGCAGAAAGAATCGCTTAAGAAGATGCGCACAACTGTAGATGTTTTAGCGATGTCGGCAACGCCTATTCCACGTACGCTCGAAATGGCGGTTACAGGTATTCGCGAGATGTCGACGATTACAACGCCACCAGAAGAGCGCCATCCAATTCTTACCTACGTTGGACCTAGTGAAGATGCGCAGATCCGTGCAGCAATTCACCGCGAACTATTACGCGATGGGCAGATCTTCTACATTCATAACCGCGTTGAATCTATCGATCGCGCGGCGGCAAAGATCCAAGAGTTAGTTCCTGAGGCGCGTATTCGCATCGCACATGGACAGATGTCTGAAGGCGCACTTGAAGATGTAATCCTGGGATTCTGGAACCGTGACTTCGATGTACTTGTCTGCACCACGATTGTTGAAAGCGGGCTAGATATTGCAAATGCCAATACTTTAATTGTGGAGCGCGCCGAGAACTTCGGACTTTCACAACTGCACCAATTGCGTGGTCGTGTCGGTCGTGGCCGCGATCGCGCATATGCCTACTTCTTATATCCGCAAGATCAACCACTGACCGAGGTTGCACTAGATCGCTTGAAAACAATTGCGACGAATACTGACTTAGGTGCAGGTATGCGCGTTGCACTTAAGGATCTGGAAATTCGCGGCGCCGGTAACTTACTGGGCGGCGAGCAATCAGGACACATTGCCGACGTTGGATTTGATTTATACATGCGCATGGTCGGTGAAGCAGTTAATGATTACAAGACAGGCATCATTGATAAGGAAGAAGAAAGCCACGAATGTAAAGTTGAACTTCCGGTTAATGCGCATCTCGCCGAAAGTTATGTACCAGGAGAACGATTACGACTTGATCTCTATCGCCGTTTAGCAGATGTTGCTAAACCTGAAGATGTGCAATCAATTCGTGAAGAGTTGCTCGATAGATTCGGCGAACTCCCTGAAGAAGCGGTGGCTTTACTTGCAGTTGCACAATTACGTGCGCTAGCTAAATCACAAGGAATCCGCGAAGTAGTAGCCACTGGAAAATTCTTACGCCTCTCACCAATTTCCTTGCCCGAATCACGTCAATTACGACTTGCACGGTTGTATCCAGGCTCTATCTATAAGGGTCCAACGAATACTGCGCTGGTCACTTTGCCGAAAAACCCTGCATGGAACCCGTCTAATCCCACCGCTGAAATAGTGGATACTTCTCTCCTGACCTGGGTAACTGAGGTCGTCAACCAGCTAACGAAAGCGAGCACCACGTGAAGAAGATCCTTGTAGCCCTAACTATCGCAACAGGGTTGCTCCTTACCGGCTGCTCACAGTCCAACGAAGCAGCAACAGTTGGCGACTTTAAAATTACCCAAACCGAACTACAGAGCAGCATTGATGCCGTGATGGCAGAGCGCAAAAAAGTTGATACATCACAGATGCAGCTCGAAACTGGCGATGAGTTAAATCGCGGCCAGCTTCGCTTTAAGATTTTGATGCACACCTTTGATGAGATCGCTAAAGAGTTAGATCTTGAGATTACTTCAAGCCAAGTTGTAGCTCGTAAGCAGCAGATCTCTCAATCTCTCGGTGGCGATGCTGAACTTCCAAAGAACTTAGTTAACGCTGCGATTGCACCGCAAGATTTTGATACCTATGTGCGCGCAATTCTTATCTCTGAACGCATTACTTCAGCCCTTTCACAATCAGGCGTTGCTGAAGCCGATGTAGCAACACAACTAGGCAAACTACTTTCTGCAAAAGCCAAAGAGCTCGGGGTTAAAATCAATCCACGCTACGGCTTCTGGGATACCGAAGCTGGCGATGTTGTTGCAGCTGATGTAACTGGCGGCGCCGTAACTCCATCTAGCAAGTAAGACTTACCTCGATATTTCGATGGCTGCTTCAGAACTTCAACGCCTCGTTGAGGTAATGGATCGGTTGCGTTCACCGGGCGGTTGCCCATGGGATGCAGAACAAACTCACGAGTCACTCGTTAAATACCTACTTGAAGAGTCATACGAGTTTATCGATTCGGTTGATGCAAAAGACCGCGAAGGCATGCGCGAAGAACTCGGCGATGTTTTGCTGCAGGTCTATTTCCACTCACGGATCGCCGAAGATCATCCAACGGATCCATTTTCAATCGAAGATGTAGCGCGCGCAATCGCAGATAAATTAATTCGCCGCCACCCTCATGTATTTGAAGGTTTAGAAGTATCTGGCACCGATGAAATCATCGATAACTGGGAAGAGATCAAGGCGAAAGAAAAGGGCCGCACATCAGCCCTTGATGGCGTCGCTCTTGCACAGCCTGCGCTGCCACTTGTTGAAAAACTTCTCTATCGCGCCGAAAAATATAAAGTTCCAGTTGCGCTAAAGAAATATGAAAGCGAACAGCCCGCGACAAATGAAAGCGTGGGCGAGGCGCTAGCTTCAATAATTGCATGGGCGCGCGATAACGAAATTGACCCGGAGAACGCGCTGCGCCTCTATGGGCGCCAAATTGCCGAGCAAATTAAGGCTACTGAGTCGCGGTAGTATTGCCCTATACCGTTCAGCGCTGAGCGTGCTCATCACTAGTAATTCTTAGGAGACACCCCATGGCAATTATCGAAGCAATCGGCGCACGTGAAATTCTTGATTCGCGCGGAAACCCAACCGTTGAAGTTGAAATCGAACTTGAAGATGGCACACAAGCACGCGCTGCAGTTCCAAGCGGTGCATCAACTGGAGCATTTGAAGCATCAGAACTCCGCGATGGCGACAAGAAGCGTTACCTCGGTAAGGGCGTTCTTAAGGCAATTGACTTTGTAAATAACGAAATCGCACCTGCGATCGAAGGCTTTGATGCACAAGATCAGCGCCTAATCGATAACGAGATGATCAAGCTTGATGGCACACCAAATAAATCACGTCTTGGTGCAAATTCAATTCTTGGCGTTTCACTTGCCGTTGCTAAGGCATCTGCAGAATCAGCAGATCGTTCACTCTTCCGTTACGTCGGTGGACCAAATGCACATGTTCTTCCAGTTCCGATGATGAACATTCTCAACGGTGGGGCACACGCTGATACCAACGTTGATATCCAAGAATTTATGATCGCTCCAATTGGTGCAGAAACATTCCGCGAATCACTTCGTTGGGGCGCTGAGATCTATCACGCACTTAAGGCAGTTCTAAAGAAGCGCGGACTTGCTACATCTGTTGGCGATGAAGGTGGCTTCGCTCCAAACCTCGAAAGCAACCGCGCTGCACTTGATTTGATCCTTGAAGCGATCGAAGCTGCCGGATTTAAGCCAGGTAAGGAAATCGCACTTGCGATGGACGTTGCCGCAACTGAATTCCATGACAACGGCAAGTACAAGTTCGAAGGATCACTTCGCTCATCAGAGGAAATGATCGCGTACTACGCAGAGCTAGTTGCTGCTTACCCAATCGTTTCAATCGAAGATCCACTAAATGAAGAAGATTGGGCCGGCTGGAAGTCAATGACTTCATCACTCGGTTCAAAGATCCAGATCGTTGGCGATGATTTATTCGTCACTAACCCAATTCGCCTTGCTAAGGGAATCGAAACCGATACTGCAAACGCACTTCTAGTTAAGGTAAACCAGATCGGAACGCTTACCGAAACTCTTGATGCAGTTGACCTTGCGCACCGCGCGAATTACCGCAGCATGATGTCGCACCGTTCAGGCGAAACCGAAGATGTCACCATCGCAGACTTGGCCGTTGCAACTAACTGCGGACAGATCAAGACAGGTGCACCTTCACGCACAGAGCGCGTTGCTAAGTACAACCAACTTCTTCGCATTGAAGAAGAACTCGCAGAAGGCGCTGTTTACGCAGGCCGCGCTGCCTTCCCACGTTTCAAGGGATAGTTAAGGCTTAAAGATGCGACGCGGGCGACGTAGTTATTCATCACGTCGTCCGTCTCGCCGTCTTTCTTCTAACCGCCGCAAATCACGCGCCAATGCACGTCCATTAGCGCTTATTGCAATCATCTTTATCTTCACGTTAACCCTTGCACCACCGATTAAGAATTACTTCACGCAGCGCGCCCAGATCAGCGCTCTTAAATCTCAAGTTGTCACAGATCGCGCCGCACTTGATGCCGCACGCGCTGAACTCGAACTTTGGAAAGATCCTAATTACGTTAAATCACAAGCGCGCGAACGTCTGCACTTTGTCTTACCCGGTGAGCGTCAATACATCGTCACCGGCACCAAAGATGATCCAATGCTTCCCGATACAACAAAGGTAGTTTCACAATTGCCCGAAGGCGCTCCTTGGTACACCAAGTTGATCGCATCCGTTACTGAATCTGGTCTGTAACAATGACCGATAAGGCAACACAGAAAGATTTAGATTGTATTGAATTACAGCTAGGCCGCACTCCGCGCGATGTACATGCCATTGCCT
>JAPLBI010000094.1 GCA_026392815.1 Actinomycetota bacterium | reverse complement strand
GCACTTGTTCGAATCCCGATGTATAAGCCAAATAAAGAGAACTCCACGCGCATTGAATTGCGATCGCTAGATTCTGCATGTAATCCATATCTCGCCTTTGCCGTGATGTTGGCGGCAGGTTTGAAGGGAATCGAAGAAGGATATGTCTTAGAGCCAAGTACCAATCCGGCTCCACTTCCAGCAAACCTGCATGAGGCAATCGTGGCCATGGAGGGCAGTGAATTAATCCGTCAAACTTTGGGAGAACATGTCTTTGAATTCGTGCTGCGCAATAAGCGTGCTGAGTGGCAGGACTATCGTCGCCAAGTAAGTGCCTACGAACTCGATAGGTATTTACCAGTTCTTTAAGGTATGCGGTATTACCCTTAAGCCATGGCAAAAGAGATCACATCAAGTAGTTTGCGCCGCATCAACATCATCGCAGGTGTTCTTCACTTTGCGCAGATGGCGGCAGTCCTTGCACTCTCAACAGACTTCGCGCTACCAATCACAGCGCGCTACATGTCTGGCCCACCAGGTAGTACCTACGGCGAACTATTTGTTCTTTGGGAAGCACCCCTAGCAATTGGCGTTGCAATATTTCTTGGACTTTCATCCCTTGCTCACTTCATTGTGGTCAGTCCAAAGTTCTTCCCACGCTACATCGCAGGGCTAGCCGCTCATCGCAACTTCTTCCGCTGGGTTGAGTACTCGATCAGCTCTTCTGTCATGATCGTCTTGATCGCACAAGTAACTGGTATCTCAGATATCACTGCACTAATTTCTATCTTCGGCGTCAATGCATCAATGATTCTCTTCGGATGGCTTCAGGAAAAATATGAAGAGCCAGGCAATGGCGGATGGATCCCATTCATCTTTGGATGCATTACAGGAATCGTTCCATGGCTTGCCCTTGCTTTCTATGTCTTTGCAATTGGCGGAGCTGGCGAGAATAAAGCTCCGGCATTTGTCTACTTCATCGTTCTCACGATTTTCGTTCTATTTAACTCATTCGCCCTCGTGCAGTGGCTGCAATATAAGAAGGTCGGAAAGTGGTCGAATTATCTTGTGGGTGAGCGCACCTACATCACGCTCTCATTGGTAGCTAAATCTGCTCGTAAACCACAACGGCCCCAACCCCAAGGAGTAAGAAATGAATTTTCCACCGCAACAACCGTCGCAGATGCCAGTGCATCGCTACAGCTCATTTATTCCAGTCGATCTTGCCGATCGCACCTGGCCCAATAAGAAGATCGCAGTTGCCCCAAAGTGGTGCTCTGTCGATTTACGCGATGGCAACCAAGCGCTGATTGATCCGATGGATACTCCTCGCAAGTTAGCGATGTTCAAGCTACTTGTTGCGATGGGTTACAAAGAGATTGAAGTCGGTTTTCCAAGTGCCAGCCAGACAGATTTTGATTTTGTGCGAAAAATTATCGATGAAGACCTCATCCCAGATGATGTTGTCATCCAAGTTCTTACCCAAGCTCGCGAACCCCTCATACGCCGCACCTATGAAGCGATCAAAGGATCTAAGCAGGCAATTGTTCACCTCTATAACTCGACATCCACATTGCAGCGTCGAGTCGTCTTTGGGTTAGATAAAGAGGGCATCAAGAAGATTGCCACCGATGGCGCTCAGCTCTGTCTTGATCTGATGAAGACGGTCCCTGAAACCAAAGTCTCTTTTGAATATTCACCTGAGTCCTACACCGGCACCGAACTCGAATTTGCTGTTGAGGTATGTAACGCGGTCAATGCAATCTGGAAGCCAACGCCAACATGGAAGACGATTATGAATCTTCCAGCAACAGTTGAAATGGCAACTCCAAATATTTACGCCGATTCAATTGAGTGGATGTGTCGCAACCTCGTTAATCGCGAGAGTGTGATCGTTTCATTGCATCCACATAATGATCGCGGAACCGGCGTTGCTGCGGCAGAGCTCGGATATCTTGCGGGTGCTGATCGCATCGAAGGAACTCTCTTCGG
>JAPLBI010000011.1:15279-16350 GCA_026392815.1 Actinomycetota bacterium | reverse complement strand
CGTTGGCGGAGATAGCGCTGGCGGAAATCTCGCAGCAGCAGTTGCGCTAAAGGCGCGCGATGAAAAGGTTTCCTTAACTTATCAATTACTTGTTTATCCCTGCTTGGATCGTGACTTCACAACTAAGTCTTATATCGATGCGGCAACAGATTACGGGTTAACAACTCAAGCCATGGAATGGTTCTGGGATCAGTACCTGCAAGGCAGCCTTCACGATAACAATCCATATGCTGCGCCAATGCGCGCAAACTCCCTATCTGGACTTGCCCCCTCAATAGTGATCACTGCGCAATACGATCCACTAGTCAGCGACTCTGAAAATTACTGTGCGAAATTGACTAGCGATGGCGCTGAATTTATCTACAAGGAATTTCCGGGAATGATCCATGGCTTCTTCGCCAACGTTGCCGCAACGCCCTCGTCACATCTGGCACTTGATTTTGCAGCAAAAGAAATTGTTGTAAAAACTAAGCAGTAACGCGAACGCCCTTACCGACTACGACAATTCCGCCATCAGAGATAGTAAATCGAGCACGATCACGCTCTAAATCAACGCCGATCTGCGCACCTGGTTCAACAACAACATTCTTATCCAAGATTGCACTGCGAATAACTGCCTTGTCGCCAATCTTTACCGATGGCATAAGCACAGAACCATCTACAAATGCGCCGGCTCCGACATGAACATCATGAGAAATAACAGTGCGGTTTACATGGCCGCCGGCGATGATGGAACCTGCGCCAACGATTGAATCCTGAGCAATACCGCCTTCACTAAATTTTGCAGGAGGAAGTGATGGTGGATTTGTAAGTAATGGCCATTCACGGTTGTAGAGATTAAAGATTGGGTGGATCGAAACTAGATCCATATGAGCATCGTAATACGCGTCGATTGATCCCACATCACGCCAGTAGCCTTTATCGCGTTCGGTTTCACCCGGCACTACGTTGTCTGCAAAGTCATAAACCTTTGCGCTGCCATTTGCGGTGAGCATCGGAATGATATTTCCGCCGAGATCATGGCGACTCTCTAAATCTTCAGAATCTAGAATTAGCGCTTCTTCCATAACA
>JAPLBI010000011.1:4098-15272 GCA_026392815.1 Actinomycetota bacterium | reverse complement strand
GTAATTTCCCATTGAAACTAAACACAGATCAGGGTGGCCTGGCATGGCAGGAGGGTCGGATGGTTTTTCGTGACATGCCTTAATTGTTATTCCATCATCAGCTAATTCAATTACGCCAAAGTCATGGGCTTCAGCACGTGGCATACGAATAGCAGCGATAGTTACACCTGCACCTGATTCGATGTGGGCCTCAAACATCTGATCAGGATCCATGCGATAGACGTGGTCTGCACCAAAGACAAGAACGTGGTTTGGGTTTTCATCATGAATTAAATTGAAGTTCTGCAAAATTGCATCAGCGCTACCGGTATACCAACGCGGTCCAAGGCGTTGTTGCGCCGGAACTGGCGTTATGTAATTTCCAGTTAAAGTGCTCATGCGCCAAGTAGTTGTTATGTGGCGGTCGAGAGAATGCGATTTATATTGCGTTAGTACAGCGATCTTGCGCATCTCAGCATTTACTAAATTAGAGAGAACGAAATCGACCAAACGATAGGTGCCACCGAACGGCACCGCCGGTTTTGCGCGATCTGCGGTCAACGGCATTAAGCGCTTACCTTCGCCACCAGCAAGGACTATTCCTAGTGGACGCTCTCTTCGCTGCATGACCTAAATCTACTCGCGATAGCGCCGATGCAACAGATGAAATGAGCGCTAATTGGTTTAGGCTCTGATCTATGAGTAAAGATCTGAAGGTAGGAATTGTCACCAAAGAGTGGCCACCTCAGGTCTATGGCGGAGCCGGAGTACATGTCTTTCAATTAACTCAGGCGCTTCGATCCATCAGTGGAGTTCAGGTAGATGTGCATTGCTTTGGCGGAGAACGTAGCGATGGCGCTTTTGGATATGACACCCCCAGCGAATTCGCATCTGCAAATCCTGCGCTTCAAGCGATCGCAACAGACCTGGCAATTGCAACAAACCTTGCGAGCGTGCAGCTCGTACATTCACATACTTGGTATGCAAATATGGCAGGACATACCGCATCGCTGCTTTACGGAATCCCCCACATTGTTAGCGCGCATTCACTTGAACCGCTGCGCCCATGGAAAGCTGAACAACTCGGTGGTGGTTACCAGATTTCTTCTTGGGCGGAAAAGACAGCTTACGAAAGCGCCGCTGCAATAATTTCAGTTAGCGATGGAATGCGCTCCGATGTCTTAAGCGCCTATCCAAGCGTTGATCCAAGTAAGGTTCACACCATTCGCAATGGAGTAGACGTTGCAAAGTTTGCACCAAATCCTGATCCATCGGTTTTGGCAAAGTATGGAATCACTGGGCCTTACGCCACATTTGTTGGTCGTATTACTCGTCAAAAAGGTTTAGCTCATTTGCTGCGCGCCTGGAAATCAGTACCTGCCGAATATGGTTTGGTGCTCTGCGCCGGAAGCCCCGATGAACCAGGTATTGGCGCAGAAGTTGCCGATCTAATTGCTGAACTACAGAAAACTCGCAACAACATCTGGTGGATTAAAGATATGTTGCCGCACGATGAGTTAACAGCTGTATTAACTCAAGCCGAACTCTTCTTATGTCCATCAATTTATGAACCACTCGGAATTGTTAATTTAGAGGCGATGGGATGCCAAACCGCGGTTCTGGCATCGCGCGTAGGCGGTATTCCAGAAGTTGTCGATCACTTAAAAACTGGTGAATTAGTTGATTACACCGAAGATCACGCCAAATTTGAGGGTGATTTATCGCAAGCAATTACTCGTTTATTGGCAGATCCAGAACTACTTAAGCGTTACGGGAAAGCAGGTCGCGAACGCGCCACAACGCACTTTGGCTGGGATGCTGTTGCACAGGCTACTATTGCGCTCTATCGCAGCGTGCTGCGTTAATTCAAAACACTTTCTAGCACTGGAGCACCCCGACTCATGTCGCGCCGTAATTTGATCCTCTTTCTACTTTCCGGCTTTTTATGGGGCATCCCTTATCTATTTATTCGTGTTGCCGTTGATCCACAAGATGGATTCCATCCAGCGATTGTGGTCCTAGGACGAGTTGTCATCGGTGCGCTAATTCTTATTCCGATTGCGATCTACGATAAAACTTTCTTTACCGCGCTAAAGAATTGGCGCTACATAGCGGTCTATGCCCTCTTTGAAATGGTCGGTCCTTGGATTCTGATCGGAACTGCTGAGCAGAAGATCTCATCTGGGCTAGCTGGTTTGCTCGTTTCCTCAGTACCTATCTTTTCGACTCTAATCGCATCGCGCTACGGTGATAAATCTGTCTGGCAACCAAAGCGCTTATTCGGAATCGCCATCGGTTTCCTCGGCGTCTTCTTACTTGTAGGAATTGAAAGTTTGACCGGTTCATCTGATCCGCTATCAATCTTGATGGTGATCGCTGCATCTATCGGTTACGCCTTCGCCGTTATCTACATTACGCGCAAGATGCCGGAAGGCTCAGGTGTTGCGATCAACGGTATTGCAATGGCGATGACTGCAGTCTTTTACTCACCAGCGCTCTTTATCTTCTGGCCAGATCGCGCCGTAAGCTATGAGGCGATTTATTCGCTAATCGCGTTAGGCGTCTTTTCAACTGGTATCGCATTTGCCATCTTCTTTGCAGTTATGGCTGAGATTGGGCCAACCCGCGCATCGCTAGTTACTTATATGAATACCGCATTTGCTGTAATCCTTGGCGTAATTATTTTAAATGAACCGCTGACCCTTGGAATCATTGTTGGACTGCCACTCGTTTTAATCGGCTCATATTTAGCAAGCCGCAGAACTAGCGCTTAGTTTTCGCCAAATCCTAAACGCTGTAACAACTTAGGATCGCGCTGCCATTCTTTAGATACCTTTACATGTAGCCCTAAGAAAATTCGGGCGTTAAGTTCGCGTTCGATATCGGCACGTGCGCGCATTCCAATATCTTTTAGACGCTCGCCTTTATGGCCCAGGATAATTCCGGTCTGTGAATCGCGTTCCACGTGGATAGTTGCATGAATATCAAAGAATGGACGTGAGCCTTTTTCATCGCGCTCTGACATCTCATCGATTGTCACCATAATCGAGTGGGGAAGTTCTTCACGGGCATCGCGCATGGCAGCTTCGCGAATTAACTCGCAGATCAACTGCTGCTGATCTTGATCGCTCTTCATTCCTTCGGGATAGAAGGCTGGGCCAACCGGCAGGCTTTTACCAATTAACTCAGCTAATAAATCGATCTGCGAATGTATCGCTGCAGAGATCGGAACGATCTCATCCCATGTAAATCCCTTAGCGAGATCGTTGATTCCGGCTAGACGCAGGGCCAATTTCTCCTTAGAGATTAAATCTGTCTTAGTAACTAGTGCGAATTTCTTAGCGCGCGGGTGTTTAGCAATCTCTTGGGCAAGAAATACATCTCCTCCCCCAGAAGTTTCATCTGCTGGAAGGCACATCAAAACGATATCTACTGAATCCATGCTCTCGCCGACAACTGCATTTAGGCGATGGCCGAGCAGAGTCTTTGGCTTATGGATACCTGGGGTATCAACGAGCACTGCTTGAAAAGTTGGCTGGTTTACGATGCCACGGATCGCATGGCGCGTGGTGTTGGGATGCGGTGAAGTTATCGCGATCTTGCTACCGACAAGTGCGTTGATGAGAGTTGATTTTCCGGTGTTAGGGCGGCCGACAATTGCGACAAAGCCCGAACGGAATTCACTCATGCGCTTATTCTCTCATTAAGCTCTTGCATTGCCTAAACCAAATTTCTAGAGGGTAGAAATCAACTCAATCGCATCTCCAACAGATGTAACCAACTCAGCAGCGCGTTCGCCGATCAAGCGATGACAGCCTTCAGATGTTGGCGCACTTATCGGCCCAGGTATCGCCATCACCGGGCGCATTAGCTCTGCGGCATCGCGTGCAGTGCGTAGTGAGCCCGAACGAAAGGCTGCTTCAACGACTAAGGTCGCTTGGGAAAGCGCAGCAATTATTCGATTGCGCGTTAGAAAACGTGACGGAATTGCATGGGCGCCAGGAATAACTTCTGAGACCAGCGCACCGTTCTCGCAGATTTCAGAAAATAGCCGAGCATTTCCTGCCGGGTATGCAACATCTATTCCAGCGGCCAGCACCGCAACTGTTGATCCTTCGGCAATCAGCGCACCTTTATGCGCTGCTGAATCAATTCCATAGGCACCACCGCTAATAATCGTCCATTCGCGATCAACAAAGCCTGCTGCGAAATCTCCCGCGTTGCGGATTCCATAGGGCGTTGGATTGCGCGTTCCAACGATTGCGAGGCCGCGTTCTTGTAATACATCAATATCGCCTTTCACAATTAAACCAATTGGTGGAGCGGCGAGTTCATTCAACTGTTCTGGCCATTGCGCCATTTCTGGCGTTAAGAAAATCGCACCTGCGCTATCAATACTTTTGGCAATTTCGTCTACCTTAAGAGCGCGCAATCGGTCTATCGTCTTTCCGAATTTAACTCCGTCGTAACCGCCTGTGATTAGCTTCTTATAGACATGATCAGAACCATAAGTTGCGATCTCTTGGCTCCAGAAAACATGCCCACCTTCAATGGCAGCAAAGAGTGCCAGCCGGGCCTGGGTATCTCTCATAACTCTGATCCCTCTCGTAGTTGGTGAGCGCGTTGCACATCAGCAAGGTTCGGAATTGTGTGGCCGGCAAGATCTGCCAGAGTCCAAGAAAGGCGGATGATCTTGTGTAATCCGCGCGCAGTGAGCAGCTCTTTCTCTAATTGGTCGTGGAGAAAATTCATGGCAGCGCGTTCAGGTTTATATGTCGTGCGCAGTGCCCGAGATGGGATCTGCGAATTCAACTTCCAACTCTCGTTCGCAAATCGCTCTTCTGCAGTAGTTCTCGCAGATACCACCCGATCGCGAATAACCGCACTGCTTTCTCCGAGTTCGGTCTGCGCCATTTCAGTGCGGCTAACTGGTTCAACTTGTACGCGCATATCAATGCGATCCATTAAAGGTCCAGATAACTTTCCGAGATAGCGCCGCACCGCAAGCGAAGAACAGATACATGCCCGACCTTTACCGGTGAACTTTCCGCAAGGACAAGGATTTGCGGCAAGTACTAAGAGAAATTGTGCGGGAAAGGTAATGCTGCCCACGCTTCGTGCAATCGTGATCGTGCCTGATTCCAACGGCTGGCGCAGTGAATCTAATACTCCAACTGCGCATTCGGGGGCTTCATCGATGAAGAGAACGCCGTGGTGTGCCAGCGAACAAGCACCTGGCTTTATCGCATGCGATCCACCGCCAACCATGGCAACGCGTGATGCGCTGTGGTGAGGCGAAACTATTGGTGCAACTAAAGACATTGGCGAACGAGTTCCAAGAGAACCCGCAATTGAATGAACTGCTGTTACTTCAAGTGCTTGATCAATACCAAGTGCGGGCAAGATAGTTGGCAGCCGCGCTGCGATCATCGTCTTACCCGCACCTGGTGGACCGATCAAGAGCAAATGGTGTCCCCCACTTGCTGCTACCTCTGCTGCAAATCGAGCACGTGTTTGACCTGCAACATCGGAGAAATCAGGTTGAACTTCTTCTACTGAAAGTTCTAGATCAAGTTGCGGCGCAGATGTAATTTCTCCGGTTCGCAAGAAACGTAGAACTTGTGCCAGGTTTGGGAAAGTTAAGATCTGCATCTGCGTCATGAGCGATGCTTCGCCGTAGTTCTCTGGCGAAACAAGTGCGCGCTTGATACCTGATTTATATGCCGCAATTAGCGCTGGCAGTACTCCGCGCACAGAACGGATACGGCCATCAAGTGCCAGCTCGCCCAAGATAACAACGTCTTCGAGTGGTTCTTGCGGCAGCGCACCATGAGCGATCAAAATCGCTAGCGCAATAGATAGATCAAAACCCGAACCGCTCTTTGGTAACCAAGCAGGTGATAGCGAGACAGTTACTTTCTTGTTGGGCCAGACTTCATTTGAATTAATTAGCGCTGCACGCACTCGATCGCGAGATTCGTTAAGCGCCGCATCCGGTAAACCAAGTAGCGAATACATCGGTAGACCATCAGCAATATCTACTTCAACAGTGACAATCGCACCGTCGAGGCCATGCAGTGCAACGCTTGTTGTTTGTCCAAGGCTCATAGGATCGCCCCTCGATATTCCAAGGTATGCGTTCCGTCTACAACGATAAGAACTGCCACAACATCGATCGCGTATTCACAACCTAGACAGCCGTGGGTGGCAAGCCAAGCGAGTGCTAAACGTTGCATGCGATGGGCTTTATCGCGATTGATCGCCTCAAATGGGTGGCCGAAGGCAAGTGAGGAACGAGTCTTAACTTCAATAAAGTGAAATATGCCATCGCTGCTTAGCGAAACCAGATCTATCTCGCCTTCGCGCACTCGCCAATTGCGATCGAGAATCTCGTCTCCACGCGCAGCTAAGTAGTCAGCGGTTACTTGTTCGCCAAATGCACCAGTCTTTTGATTGTTCTTCTTCTCGCCTACTTTGCCCATGGCGCGCAGGTTAGAGATAGATCCAGACAGTTAATCCAAAGTCAGAAGCGCTTGTGTGTAATTATTAAAGGAGCGCTGCGATATTTGCGAAAGAGCGGCGGTGTTCTATACACGGGCCATGTTCTTGCAACGCTTCGGTGTGGACTTTGGTGATATAGCCCTTATGTTTGGCAAAGCCATAGCCTGGGAATTCAGTATCTAAATCGCGCATTATGCGATCACGAGTTACTTTGGCGATAATTGAAGCAGCGCTAATGCATGTTACGACTTGATCGCCTTTCCAAACTGCCACATTGGGAATCGCTAAACCTTCAATGGCATAACCATCTGTAAGCACATAGTTAGGCGTGATAGATAAACCCTGCACTGCACGTCGCATTCCATCAAGGTTTGCTGCGTGCACGCCGCGAGAATCAACCTCGGCCGCTGGCACAGTTATCACGCTAATCGAAAGCGCCGCAGATGTTACGAGATCAAATAACTTTTCTCGTTCTGCTTCAGATACATCTTTAGAATCACGAACTTTTGCTAACTCTGGCGCAAAGGGGTCGGCTAAAACAACTGATGCAATTACAAGGGGTCCGGCGCATGCACCGCGTCCTGCTTCATCTACTCCAGCAAGAGGCGTGATACCCGCTTCGATTAGCAGTGATTCAATTACCTTCACCATTTAAAGCAACTAGCTACTTAAGCGAAGAGTAAGAGCCAACTAATCCAAAATTCTTAATTGGCCAGATAATTCCGATAACGCGCCCGGTGACCTTGGAAGTTGGCACCATTCCTTGATTTATATCGTCTTGATGGAAACGTGAATCAGCGCTGGCGCCACGGTGATCTCCCATAACCCAGATTTTGCCTTCAGGTACGGTGACATTAAATTTAGTATCACTCGGTGTATTTCCCGCGAAGATATATGGCTCATCAATTTCAACGCCGTTGATCATTAACTTCTTATTCTTGGCACAGCATTCGACTTTATCGCCGGCAACGCCAATTACTCGCTTAACCAGATATTGCTTTGCTGGATTTGGTAGAACGCCAACGGCAACAAAGCCTTCTTTAATCTTGGCTATGTATTTATTTCCATCTGCGCTGTATGGCTCGGGAAGCCAGTTATCTGGATCGCGAAAGACAACTACATCTCCACGATTAATTGACTTGCTTATGAAAGGGACTTTATTAACTGCGACGCGATCATTGATCTGAAGGGTGTTCTCCATCGACCCAGAAGGGATATAGAAGAACTGAACTAGAAAAGATTTGATGACGAGCGAAACTGCGAGCGCGACAACAACAAGAATAGGTAACTCGCGTAATAGCGAGCCCTTGCGTGGCATTAGAGAAGAGTTACTTAGTTAGCAGGCTTGTCTTCAGCCGCAGCTTCAGACACAACTTCTGTGGTCGCTTCTTCAGCTGGAACCTCTGCCACAACTTCGGTCGCAGTTGGCTCGGACACTACAGCCGCAACTTCAACTGGTGCCTCTGCTACAACTTCAGCTACCGGAGCTTCCGCAACAATCTCCTTCTCAGGAGTTGAAAGGATTCCATCGCCGTAACCTTCGATGCCATCGCGCTTTTCGCGAATCTTGGCAGCCTTACCGCGAAGATCGCGTAGGTAGTAAAGCTTGGCGCGACGTACATCGCCCTTCTTTACGAGTTCGATCTTTTCAATAACTGGTGTGTGTACTGGGAAGGTACGTTCTACTCCAACGCCGTAAGAGACCTTACGAATTGTGAAAGTTTCGCGAACGCCATCACCTTGGCGACGGATAACGATTCCTTGGAAGACCTGGATACGGCTCTTGCTACCTTCGATAACACGTACGTGGATCTTGAGTTCATCGCCAGCGCGAAATTGTGGGACGTCATGGCGAAGTGACTTCGCATCAACGGCATCAAGAATATTCATCGTAAGGTCCTCATCTATTTTTAAGCGTTTACAAGCGCAACTAAAAGTGTCGCGCAGACTGCGTATCTTGCCACAGAAGGGGCGCCGAGCGTAAATCGGCTACTTCCCCCCGCTTGGCCAAGGCTCACCCTGCCCGACTTTCTCACCCGCTGCGGGTATTCTCGCCCACATGAGTGAGCTACGCCTAACCGGCAAGACCCCAGATGGGGTGCACCTAGCGCTCACCGATAACGACGGAAATGAACACACATTGCGAATCAGCGACACTTTGCGCGCCACGGTAAACCAACCACGTTTAACTTCAGTCCCAGTTGGCGACGAGAACGAAGTGATGAGCGTTAGAGATATTCAGCGTCGACTGCGCGCTGGCGAAACTATGGAAGTCATTGCGCGCGATGGAAATATTTCGGTAGATAAAGTCGAACGCTTCTCTGGCCCAATTCTGCAAGAGCGTTTATTCATTATCGATCAAGTACATGGCTTAACACCACGTCGCGACGGTAAAGAGACCGCTAAAGATGCGCCAACATTTCTCGACATTGTAATTTCGAAACTTGCACCACGCGGCGTAGATATCGATGCGATCGATTGGAACACCTGGCGTTTAGAAGATGGCAGTTGGACAATCGAACTCCACTATCCAAATCGCGATGGCGTGGGATCTGCACAGTTCTCATTTGATACCCATCGCCGTTCAATTACTCCGCTCGATGACAATGCGGCGTGGATGACCGGTGAAGCAGCGCCTGTGCGCCGCATCGAACCTGGATTGGTCTATGCCGAACCATCACATCCTTCACGTATTGAAGAACGCACTGAACCACGCGAGCCAATTCGTATCGATAGCGCACCAGTGCGCAGCATCTCTTCCATCCTTGATGATCTTCCAGATAACGATCCAACAGATGAAGAATTTGAAGCCGAAGTTAGCCGCGAGACACCACGATTGGTTTCAATTCGCGAGACCCCTGCACCTGGCGATAGCCAAGATGGAATTACTGCACGCGCCAAAGTTCCTTCATGGGATGAAATTATGTTTGGCCGTAAAACTACTGAGGAACCAACCCCCGAAAACTAACTTGTTACATGGGTAAGTAGCGGTACAAAACTTTCAATATCTGTTGCTCCCCCATGATGCCCGACCATTGCGCCTTCTTGTTTTTCACGTTCAGCCTCGATCAAGATCATTTCGCCATGTGCGATTGCGATTACATCTCCCATGCGATCTGATGCATCAAGTGAGACTTCAATACCAAATAGCCCTGCTGCAATGGCATCAGAGCGAAGATAAATAGTGGCCTTCTCCCCCAAATATTCTTCCCAACGCGATGCCACTTCTTTATGCGCGCTAAGTGGAGCGCCATCTGCCAGGTAAAGGTGTCGTGCACGAGGTTCGCCGGCGATGGTTGCGATATCAGTTGCTAAGTCATTGTCTTGGCCGATAACAATCTTTTCTCCGACATTGATCATGCCGTGATCGGCGGTTAACCAAATTCTGGTTTTGCGCGGCAGTTTCTTTAGCAAGTTCGCAACTAGCTGATCGATGGCAACAAGAGCAGCCAACCATTTCTCTGAGCCTACTCCATCGCTATGGCCAGCAACATCTAGTTCATTTACATAGAGATAAACAAATGCTGGCGTCTTCTTTAACGCCTCAACAGTTTCGGTAACTAAATCTTCGTGGATATTGGCGCCGCGGTAATTTGCACCACGAAAGACTGCGCGAGTAAAACCAGTATCTTCATAACGCTTTGCCGCAACATGGGTAACGCTGATATCTACAGCCGTTGCGCGCTCGAATAAAGTCGGGACAGGTTGCCAAATCGCCGGATCAACGCGTTCATCCCATTTAAGTGAGTTAAGAATGCGACCACCACTGCGTGGAACTTGCACGGTGTAACCCAACATTCCGTGGGTTCCGGGATTAACACCTGTAGTTAGCGTTGCCAGGCTTGTCGCGGTCGTGGAAGGAAAAGAAGTGCGCACAGCGCCGTGGCGAATTAGAGAGGAAAGTGTTGGGATATAGCTAGAAAACTTTTCAACTGCATCTGCGCCTAAGCCATCTACAAGAAAGAGAAGCTCGCGGCCGTTGGGGCTAGCACCACAATTTATTTGATCACTGGCATCGGCTAAACCTAGGCTGGCAAAGAGCGAAGGAGTGATTTGCGAGAGATGCACGGAGGTATCTTCTCACGGGTAAGGTTGGGCTTATGAGCCACCGTATGCCTTTTACTCCATCGCCAGAAGTTGCTGCAGCACTGGCTGAAGGAAAACCTTTAGTTGCACTTGAATCAACGATCATCAGCCACGGACTTCCACGCCCACAGAATTTAGAAGTTGCCCGTGAAGTTGAAGATATCGTCCGCGATCACGGCGCAGTTCCAGCAACGATTGCGGTAATTGATGGAGTTGTTCATATTGGCTTAACCGATGACCAATTAAAGGCAATTGCTAATCGCGATGACATCGCTAAGGCATCTAGTCGCGATCTGGCCATTATCTCGGCGAGCAAGAAGAGCGCAGCAACAACGGTGGCTGCAACAGCACATTTAGCGGCACTTGCGGGAATCCGCGTATTTGCAACTGGTGGATTAGGTGGAGTTCACCGCGATGCCAATGAAACTTTCGATGAATCTGCCGACCTTACGGCGCTTTCCCAATTAGATATCACCGTTGTATGCGCTGGCGTTAAATCAATTCTCGATGTGGCAGCAACCTTAGAGCGTTTAGAAACTCTTGCGATTGGCGTAGTTGGATATAAGACAACGGCCTTTCCAGGTTTTTACCTAACTGATTCTGGTTTT
>JAPLBI010000011.1:2075-4070 GCA_026392815.1 Actinomycetota bacterium | reverse complement strand
GCCGAGATCGCGCAAATCATTCACTCACGTGAGGCGTTAAAGACCAATAAGAGCGCGTTGGTTGTCGCAAATCCGGTAAAGCACGAGATGGATCGCAAGCGCCATGATGCGATCTTAAAGAGCGGTCTTGCTGGTGCACGTAAAGCAGGCATCATCGGCAAAGCGGTAACTCCTTTCCTTCTTGAGCATTTCCACACCGCCAGCGAAGGTGAATCACTTTCCGTAAATATCGAAATCATTAAATCAAACTCAGCGCTAGCAGCCGATATTGCCGTTGCTAAGCAGCGCCACTAACCCATAGGTACTTAGATGACTATTAACGTTCTATGTATCGGTGATGTGATGCTCGATGTCATCGCCCGCATAAACGTTTCCCCACAAAAGATTAATTTCGGTAGCGATACTGCAAGTCGCATCAGCACTAGCAGCGGTGGAGCCGCGGGAAATGTCGCCGCCTGGCTAACTCGCACCGATGCGCGCAGCACCATCGTTAGCCACGTTGGAGATGATCCGGCAGGCGCTGCGATCGTTGCAGAATTCGATGCCCTTGGCGTAAGCCACGGAGATCTAGTAATTCCAGGTGAAACATCTGGTGTTGTTGTAGTTCTCGTCGACTCATCGGGTGAGCGCACGATGTTTCCGGATAAAGGTGCAAATTCACGACTAACTGTGACTGACCTACCTGATCTGGGCACATTTCAAGCTGTTTACATCTCTGGTTACGCGCTTCTCAATCCCCTAGCCCGTGATGGTGTTTTGGCGATGATTGAGAAGATAAAAGCCGAAGGGCTACCGATTTACTTTGATCCCGCATCTGTTGGTGCGATGAAAGATGTTGCAGATAAAGAGTTACATAACTGGTTTTCAATGATGGATGTTTTACTCCTAAATGAAGAAGAATCGATTTACTTAACTGGCTCAGTTGATATCGAACGCGCTCTTAATTACCTGCTTGATTTCTCGCAAGTAGTTGTTATCAAACGTGGATCTGCTGGCGCTATCGCCAAAGCGCGTGGTTTTGATTCCATTAGCCTTCCTGCATTTGCAGCTACCGTTGTTGATACAACAGGGGCTGGAGATAGTTTTGCCGCCGGATTTATCGCCTCATATTCGAAGAACCACGATTTAACCGCTGCTTTACAGGCAGGTGGAGAGTTGGCTGCAGGTTGTGTTGCAATCGTCGGCGGCAGACCGCGTGTAGGTACCGCGATTTAGCTAGTTATCTTGGCAGAATGCGCGCATGGCAACAGCGAAGAAGGCCGCAGCATCGACCAAGGCTAAAAAGCCCGTTGGTCCAAAGCCCGGTGAATATCCCGGCAAAATTGTAGATATCGATGTTTCATCTGAAATGTCAGAGTCATTTCTTGAATATGCATACTCAGTTATTTATTCACGCGCTCTTCCTGACGCGCGCGATGGTTTAAAGCCTGTACACCGCCGCATCTTGCACCAGATGGCCGATATGGGTCTTCGTCCAGAGCGCGGCCATGTAAAGAGCGCGCGTGTTGTCGGTGAAGTAATGGGTAAGTTGCACCCGCACGGTGACTCAGCAATTTACGATGCACTTGTACGTATGGCGCAATCTTTTTCTATGCAGGTTCCACTAATCGATGGCCACGGAAACTTTGGTTCACTCGACTCTGGCCCTGCAGCAATGCGTTACACCGAAGCTCGTCTAGCCAATGCCGCAATGGCGATGGTTGCTGAAGCCGATGAAGACACCGTTGATTTTGGTCCAAACTACGACGGCCAATTGCTGGAGCCACTTGTTCTTCCTGCCGCGTATCCAAACCTTTTGGTAAATGGCGGTTCAGGTATCGCAGTTGGTATGGCGACAAATATGGCGCCACACAACCTAGGCGAAGTAATCGCCGCAACTAAGTTTTTGATTGATAACCCGAAGGCGACGCTTAATCAGTTGATGAAGCACATTCCTGGACCAGACTTTCCAACTGGCGGAGAACTCGTTGGCGCCGAAGGCGTGCGCGAGGCATA
>JAPLBI010000011.1:0-2065 GCA_026392815.1 Actinomycetota bacterium | reverse complement strand
CATTTAAGGTGCGCGCATCCGTTGAGATCAGCAAAGTTACCTCTCGCAAGATGGGTATCACTATTAAGGAGCTGCCATTTAACATCGGCCCCGAAAAAGTTGTTGAGCGCATTGCAGATCTTGCTAAGGCGAAGAAGATCCAAGGTATTTCAGACATCATCGATCTAACTGATGGCCAGACCGGAACCAACGTAGTTATCGAGCTTAAGAACGGCTTTGAACCAGAAGCAGTTCTAGAACAGCTCTATAAGTTAACTCCGATGGAAGATGCATTCGCGATTAACGCAGTTGCCTTGGTTAAAGGTCGCCCACAAACACTTGGTCTTAAGGAATTGCTGCAAGTCTTTATCGATCACCGCATCGAAGTTGTACGTCGTCGCTCTGAATATCGCAAAGCCAAGGCAGAAGGTCGCCTTTCAATGGTCGATGGTCTGCTTAAGGCGATCATCGATATCGATAAGGTAATCAAGATTATTCGCGGTAGCGATGACGCAGCAGCAGCCAAAGAGAAGTTGATCAAGGACTTTAAGTTAAACGATGAACAAGCAACTTATATCCTCGATATGCCACTTCGTCGCTTGACCAAGATGAGCAAACTCGAACTTGAGACTGAACAGAAGGAACTCAAAACAACTATCGCCGCGCTTAGCGCTCTTCTAAAATCTGAAGAAAATATCAAGGCGCAGGTTGCAACCGAGCTAACTGCAGTCGGAAAAGCATTCGCTACCCCGCGTCGCACACGAATTGGCGCTGCTTAATTTCGTTTAACTTCTCCCCTGTGGGAGACTTCGTCAAATGATCTCTACAAGTGCTCTTGAACTACGCGCAGGTGCGCGACTTCTGGTCTCAGGAGTAAATGTTCGCATCAACCACGGAGATCGAATCGGTTTCGTTGGTCGCAATGGCGCTGGAAAATCTACGCTCGCCAAAGTACTTGCTGGTGAAACACTCCCCGCAGGTGGCGCAGTACAGCGCACCGGCAAGATCGGTTATCTGCCACAAGATCCCCGCACTGGTGAAGATCAAGGCACAGTTATTGAAAGAATTTTATCGGCGCGTGGCTTAGATCAGATCGCAGCACGTATGACCCAAGTTGAAGAAGAGATGGCAACAACTGAAGGTGAAGCTCTAGAAAAAGCGATGGAGCGTTACTCACGCGTTGATGCCGAGTTCCAAGCAGCTGGTGGTTATGCCGCAACATCTGAAGCAGAAGCTATTGCTACCTCACTTGGCGTATCTGAAGCAGTCTTTGGAAATCAACTAGACACACTTTCTGGTGGTCAGCGCCGTCGTATCGAACTTGCCCGCATCTTGTTCTCGGGCGCCGAAACTTTGCTCCTAGATGAGCCAACGAACCACTTAGATGCTGACTCAATCATCTGGCTTCGTAACTACTTAAGCACTTACTCAGGCGGACTTGTCATCATCTCTCACGATGTTAACTTGATCGAACAAGTTGTAAATAAGGTCTTCTATATCGATGGCAACCGTAACGTGATCGATGTTTATAACTTGGGCTGGAAGCAATACCTCTTGCAGCGCGAACAGGATGAACACCGCCGTAAGAAAGAGCGCGCCAACGCCGAGAAGAAGGCTGAGATTTTGCAGAAACAGGGCGAGAAGATGCGTGCCAAAGCTTCTAAGGCAACTGCCGCACAGGGCATGTTGCGTCGCGCTGAGAAACTTCGTTCATCACTCGATGATGTTCGCGTTAAAGATAAGGTCGCCAAACTTCGCTTTCCAACCCCAGCGCCTTGCGGAAAGACTCCCCTATCTGGTGAAGAACTTTCTAAGAACTATGGATCACTTGAAATCTTTACCGACGTTTCTTGCGTTATCGATAAGGGCTCACGCGTTGTTATCTTGGGACTTAACGGTGCTGGAAAAACCACTCTTCTAAAGATCCTGGCCAACCAACTTGAATCCGATACTGGAAAAGTTGAACATGGCCATGGCTTAAAACTTGGCTATTACGCCCAGGAACATGAAATGCTCGACTTCGAACGCACCATCTTAGAAAACATGATGTCTTCTAAAGATGACTTACGCGAACCAGAAGCTCGTA